>JAFYLG010000148.1 GCA_017537225.1 Lachnospiraceae bacterium | reverse complement strand
GTCTCCCGTGTTTTTGACACCAGAGAGGAAGCTATGCAGGATAAGGAAGTACTTTCTACCAAATGCTATGTATGCGGAGCCAAGATGAAACGGCCGGTTCCTTGGTTTGGTGTGGGAGCTAAGCACTACTATTCGGTCAGTGAATGTCCTACGCATGGATTGGTCAAGGGTAAGATCCGCGTCAAGAAGTCTCTGGATGATGAGATCTTTGTGGTGAAGACTCAGAAGATGATCGATGAAGAAGAGGCATCGGTGATCCGTCAAAAGTACGAAACCAGCAAACAAAAGAAAAAACGTGGCCCTCAGGGAGCCAGGACATCGGAAGATAAAAAATAACTCGCCCACATCGTAACATACGATGAAGGGCGAGTTGTTTTTGTATGGGAAAATTATTCGAAGTTACCTACAGGAAAGCTCCTTCGGGTAGCATCAGCGAAGTTCTCTGCGCTTTCTTTGTTTTCTACGTTCATCGGTGGTGTAGATGCGGCGCATCTGTTTGGCTTTGCGGATACGGCGCTGCTTGGGACTGTAGTAGCGAAGCAGAACCACTGCGATCAGCATAATCAGGACACCGACAAAGATATATCCAAGCAGATGCCAGATGTTCACGGCGATGACTTTGCCCTCATCTCCGGAGGAAGGGGCGGTTTCAAGAGAGTCATTGGCAGCAGTCTCTCCAGTCTGTGAGGAACTGTCGCCAGGGGTAGTTGGTGTGTTCAGTGCAGAGCCGGGAAGAATAGCCAGACTGCCGGTAGAACCACCGGAAGTGGTCACCAGGCGCAGAGCAGCACGACCTACTTCGATTCCTTTGTACTCATAAATCACATATCCCAGAAGATTTTTTGAATCTGCTCCGTCGGATTCGATAGCAGGCTGATCCGTTAGCTCCTGATCCAGACGAGAATCCACAGAAGAGAATGGAACGGTAGCTGGAAGGGTAATGTAGCAGTCATCCAGCACCACACTCATGGGAGTGTTTTCAAAGGTGCTGTTGAGGAAGGAAAAGAAAGTAAAATCGGCGCCGCTGTAGGAGGTATCCTCCTTGGCGGCATTATAGGTGGTAAAGTTGGTAAAACCATAGTCCAGCAGTGCTTTGGTGTCAGTGTACTGGGTTTGTTTGGATTTTAAGATGACACAGATCAGTTCCAGGTCACCTTTCTTGGCGTAAGTTACCAGCGTGTTACCAGCCTTGGAAGTGTATCCGGTCTTGCCTGCTACGGCATACTCGTAATACTCTTTCTGATTCTTGCGCAGCATCTTGTGGCCACAGCTGAATTTATAACCGTCCTTGTTGATATTGGTAGGGGCGATCTCGTAGTAGTTGGTGGAGGCGATCTCTAGGAAGGTATCGTTCTTTACCGCGGCTCGCAGGATCATGGCCATATCGTAGGCGGTAGTATAATGCTCTTCGTGGTGAAGGCCGTGGGGGTTGACGAAGTGAGAGTTCAAAGCACCGGCCTGGGCAGCACGGGCATTCATCATCTCAGCGAAATTTGCCACGGAACCAGCCACGTGTTCGGCGATGCCGTTGGCGGCCTCGTTGCCGGATTTCAACATCAGGCCGTAGAGGGCATCCTTTAAGTTTACACGTTCGTCCTGGCTAAAGCCAACCTTACTGCTGTCCCAGGGCAGATCGTACACAGCGTTGCGGGAGAAGGTAACGGTATCTCCCATACTGTTGTTTTCGCAGGCTACCAGGGCCGTCAGGATCTTGGTGATACTGGCGGGGGCATAGGTGTCGTGGATGTTTTTGCCGTAAAGGATATTGCCGGAGTTGGCATCCAAAAGGATGGCAGCCTGAGCCTGAACACTGGGACCGGAGGGCCAGTCAGGAAGATCGGTCATATCCACTGCCATGGAAGTCTCTGCCATTCCTGTGAGACACAGGCAAAAGGCTAAGATGGCAGAAGCGGTTTTTGCCGCTTTTTTGAGATTTCCTTTTTTGGAAGCCAGACGGCGAACCGTCAGCAGAAAGCCTTCAAAGGCGGCCAACAGACCTACGAACCATAACAGGATCCGTACAGAGAAGTCCATAAACAGACCTTCCGGCAGCATGCGGATCATCAGATCCGTGCGGGGATCAAAGAGCCACAGATCGTTGTCGAAAAAGATCTCGTGAAAGATCACAAAGAACTTGGAAAAGTTAGAGGCCACGATGATACCCAGGATGGCGGCGATGCCAAAGAAGATGCCCATGCCGGCCTGGAAGCAGCGAAAGATAGTCTGGCTGCCGGCCCTGGTGGCGATCAAAACGCCCAATGACAGCAATGCTACTATGGTAGAGATGGTGCGAATCTTAAACATGCCAAGAAAGAGCACTTTGACCTCGTCCATGTGGAAAATGTCCTGGACGTTGAAAAACTCCTGCTGCTGTCCACCTACGGTGGTGACGATCTGCATGTCATCGTTGCGGTCCCGCAGATAGTCCATCATGTGGGCGGTGACTTCCATCACGTCGTCCATCTCCATGTTCAAATCATCCAGCACTTCATACTTTTCATATTCTTTTTGAAAAAATCCGTAGTTACCATAGACGGCGATGTCAAAGGCGGTAACAAACAGGATCAGGATCATCGCAATGGAAAAGATAAATCCAAAGGATCGGTGAAGCAGTTTCATAGATTCCTCCTGATAAAGGGGCAGGTGTATGCCCGGAAATAATGCATAGGGATAGTAGCGCGTTGCACGCGCAAAAAACTCCAGCATCATTATATATAGAAACATAGGGAAAAATCAAGGGCAACCGTTGTCTTACGGCAAAATATCTTGAATCCCAACCGTTTTTTTGGTAAGATAGGGACGATAGAGGGGCAATTTTCCGGTCGTAAAGCCGTGATTTTGAAAAACTGCCCGTTGTAATGTAATCTAAAGGAAAGAAAGAGGGACAAACAAATGCGTTTGCGTAATATTCCCCGGGCCGACGAGACCGTATCCGCCAGCCCTTTTGTGATAAATGAACCGGTGGAGCTTCGAGGCCGCTGGAATGAGCTGTTTGGCAATGACAATCCTATCCGCATCGAGGTAGGTATGGGCAAGGGCCGTTTTCTGCGTGATCTGGCTGCTCTCAATCCTGATGTGAACTACGTGGGCATCGAGCGTTATACCAGCGTGCTGCTGCGTGCCGTAGAGAGAGTGGAGCAGGAGGAGCCTACCAATTTTTATTTTATGTGTGAGGATGCTGCCATCCTGCCGGAGCTGTTTGCTCCCGGCGAGGTGGACCGCATTTATCTAAATTTCTCCGATCCCTGGCCGAAGAAGGGCCATGCTAAGCGTCGTCTGACTTCCACCCGTTTCCTGGAAGTCTATGACAAGATCTTAAAGGCTGACGGTGTGGTGGAGTTTAAGACGGACAATCAGGATCTGTTCACTTTCTCCCTGGAGTCTGCCGAGGAGGGCGGCTGGGAGATCCTGGGCTATACCCGTGATCTGCACCATGATCCCATGTGCGAAGGCAACGTGATGACAGAGTACGAGGAGAAGTTCTCTTCCCAGGGCAATCCCATCTGCAAGATGGTGATCTGCCGCAAAAAATAAGAGAAGATCCTCTGCCATCGACCAGACATTTTTCATGATCGACGAAGGCTCATAAGTGGACGGTCTGCTGCATATACTATAGGCAAAGTGGCAGCGGAGCGTGAGTATGGCGAGAAGAGGACTTTGGTGTCAGATCGAACGATGCCTGGCAGGAAGAAGTGATTGGAATCGAACATTTCTGCGCTGGGAGCGATCCTGGCAGGAGATGATTTGTTTTTTAGAGAGAAAAGAAAACCGTGGTCGGGATCGCAACGGCAAGAGGCGATGATCCCGGACCGGACGAGATATTCTAAAGGAGGAAATGAATATGGCACAGATTATCCATCAGAATGAATTTGAAGAGAAGGTACTGAAGGCAGACAAGCCCGTGCTGGTAGATTTCTACGCCGATTGGTGCGGTCCTTGCAAGATGATGATCCCCGTATTGGATCAGCTGTCCGGCGAGAAGGCTGACCAGATCGAGATCTACAAGATCAATGTGGACGAGAACCCTGATGTGGCCAAGCAGTACCGTGTTATGTCCATCCCTAACATGATCCTGTTTAAGGACGGCGAGGCTGCCCTGAACATCGTAGGCGCCATGTCCAAGAATGACCTGTGGAAAAAGGTAGAGGGCGCTCTGTAATGGAAACGATCTATAAAAGTGCTTTGGAGCTGGTAGGTAAAACTCCATTGGTAGAAGTCTGCCGTATTGAGGAAAAAGAACAGCTGGCAGCTCGTTTGCTGGTAAAGCTGGAGTACTTAAATCCTGCCGGCAGTGTGAAGGATCGTGCCGGCAAGGCCATGATCGAGGATGCAGAAGGACGCGGTCTCATTGCGCCGGGAGCCACGCTCATCGAGCCTACCTCTGGCAATACCGGTATCGGTCTGGCGGTGGCAGCAGCCATCAAGGGATACAAGCTGATCCTGACCATGCCGGATACCATGAGTGTGGAGCGTCGCAACATCCTGAAGGCCTATGGGGCAGAGATCGTCCTGACCGAAGGGGCCAAGGGCATGTCTGGTGCCATCGAAAAGGCCCAGGAGCTGGCTGCTCAGATCCCCGGCAGCTTTATCCCTGGTCAGTTTGACAACCAGGCCAACTGCCAGGCTCATCGTGACACCACAGGCCCTGAGATTTGGCAGGACACCGATGGTCAGGTGGATGTCTTTGTGGCTACCGTAGGTACCGGAGGCACTCTCACCGGCACCGGCGAGTATCTGAAAGAACAGAATCCTCAGGTCCAGGTGGTGGCCGTAGAGCCTGCCGACTCACCGTTGCTGTCCGGTGGACAGGCAGCCCCTCATGCCATCCAGGGCATCGGAGCTAACTTTATTCCTTCTATCCTAAATACAAAACTGTACGATGAAGTGATCTGCGTCACTGCTGATGATGCTTACGCCACTTCAAAAATGCTGACCCGTACTGAGGGTATCCTGACCGGTATCTCCTCTGGTGCAGCTCTGTGGGCAGGTATCCAGCTGGCCAAACGACAGGAAAATGCCGGCAAGACCATCGTAGTATTGCTGCCGGATAGCGGTGACCGTTACTATTCTACCCCGTTGTTTGGATAAGAAACCGAGGGTCAAAAATCGTATAGAAAAAGACATAAAAAATTTTTAAAAAAATTTAAAAAAGTGCTTGCATTTTTGCTAGAGGTGTGATAATATACTTTTTGCGTCAAAGAGACGCGAAGGACGCACCTCTAGCTCAGTTGGTAGAGCACCTGACTCTTAATCAGGGTGTCCAGGGTTCGAGCCCCTGGAGGTGCACGCAGTCGAAAGACTGATCATCAATACAACCAAATATGCACCTCTAGCTCAGTTGGTAGAGCACCTGACTCTTAATCAGGGTGTCCAGGGTTC
>JAFYLG010000147.1 GCA_017537225.1 Lachnospiraceae bacterium | reverse complement strand
ATCATTCTGTTCTGTGCCGTAGTATTGTTTCAGCTGGTGACGCTGCCGGTGGAGTTTAATGCTTCCCGTCGTGCTTTGCGCCTGTTGGATGAAAATGGAATCCTGTACCAGGAAGAAGTGGGTATGACCCGCAAGGTTCTCAGCGCCGCCGCTCTGACCTACGTGGCCAGCGCTTTGTCTGCGGTGTTGCAGCTGCTTCGTTTGCTGTTACTGTTTGGAGGAAGACGCCGTGACTAAGCCAGTTCAAACTGCCGTTCCCAATCCAAGAGGAGTGGCACTGGATATTTTGATTGAAATTTTGGAAAAGGACAGCCTCAGTCACCTGGCTCTGCGCCGGGGGCTGAAGGCTCATCCGGAATACGATAAGCAGCAGAGAGCCTTTTTGACTCGTCTGGTGGAGGGAACAGTGGAGCGTCGACTGGAGATGGATTACATCATCGGTCGCTACTCCAGTGTTCCTATGAAAAAAATGAAGCCTGTGATCCGCAATATTCTGCGGATGGGTGTGTATCAGCTGTTATATATGGATGCGGTACCGGATTCGGCTGTCTGCAATGAGTCGGTAAAACTAGCCACCAAGCGTGGTTTTACCGGATTGAAAGGTTTTGTCAATGGTCTGCTTCGCAAGGTGGCTACCGAGAAGGACCGGATCTCTTACCCTGACGAGAGTACAGCGGAAGGATTATCCGTACGTTATTCTATGCCCCAGTGGCTGGTGGACAGTTGGTTGGCAGCCTATGGTCTGGATCAGACCAGACAGATGCTGCAGGCGGTGTTGACGGAACGACCTCTCATCGTCCATCACAATCAGTCTGGCTGTGATGCGGAAAGTGTGCGGGACAGTCTGACAAAGCAGCGGGTAGATGTACAGTCTCATCCTTACAGCTCGGATGCCTGGATCCTTCGTGGGGTAGATCATCTGGATGCGCTGGAGGCATTTGCAAAGGGATGGATCCAGCCTCAGGACATCAGTTCGCAGCTGACATCTTTCTTGGCAGTGCATGCTATGAAGGATCGCTGGCGGCAGGTACGTCAGATAGAGTGTGTTCAGTCTGCCTTGAAGATTCTGGATGTATGTGCAGCCCCCGGTGGCAAGAGCCTCTACATAGCAGATGCTGCTAAAGCATTGTCCATTCCTGCTACAGTATTGTCCCGTGATTTGACGGAGGACAAGACGGCAATGATCGAAGAAAATCGCCGTCGACTGTATCTGGAGAATCTGCAGGTTCAGACATACGATGCTTTGGTATATGATCCGGCCTGGGAAAATCAGGCAGATGTGATCGTCGCAGATCTTCCCTGTTCCGGACTAGGCATCATGGGACGTAAGAACGATATCAAATATCGTATGACACCACAGATCCAACAGGAACTGGCGGATCTTCAGCGTCAGATCCTCAGTGTGATCTGGCGATATATAAAGCCTGGTGGCTACTTATTATATAGTACCTGTACCATTAATCCTGCGGAGAACGATGACAACTTCCACTGGATCCAGGAAAACTACCCTTTCCGAGCCGTGGACATCCGTCCCTGGCTTCCTGAAATTCTGCGCACGGACTCTGCCGCCAGTGGTTCCCTGCAATTGCTGCCTGGTGTCCATGACAGCGATGGCTTTTATTTGACAGCGTTGCAGAGAATATAGCGCAATATATGTAAATAAAGGAGACTCCTATATGCAAGATTTACGTTCCCTTACCCAATCTGAGCTTGTGGAAGCCCTGGCATCCATGGGCGAAAAAAAATTCCGCGCTGCCCAGATCTATCAGTGGCTTCACGTACATATGGCAGACTCCTTTGATGAGATGACCAATCTATCGGCGGTTCTGCGCCAGAAGCTGAAGGATCAGTGCAGGCTGATCACCTTAAAGCCAGTGAAGGTACTGACCTCTCAGATCGATGGGACCAAGAAATTTCTGTTTGAGCTGCCGGACGGTAATATCATTGAGAGCGTGTGGATGCAGTATCATCATGGCAATAGTGTCTGCATTTCTTCTCAGGTAGGATGTCGCATGGGATGTCGGTTCTGTGCGTCTACTCTGGACGGCCTGGTGCGTGGTCTGGAGCCTTCGGAGATGCTGCAGCAGATCTACCAGATCGAAAAGTACACCGGTCAGAGAGTAGATAGTGTGGTAGTCATGGGTTCCGGAGAACCTATGGACAACTATGATAATTTTGTAAAATTTGTTCGCCTGATCACCGATGAAAAGGGGCACAACCTCAGCGGCCGCGCCATTACCGTATCTACCTGCGGCCTGGTTCCTCAGATGTACAAGCTGGCAGAAGAAGGTTTGAGCATTACTTTGGCTCTGTCGTTGCATGCCAGTGACGATGAGACCCGAAGACAGCTGATGCCCATTGCGAACAAGTACAGTCTGCAGGAAGTTTTGGCTGCCTGTGACAACTATTTTGAAAAGACAGGTCGCCGCATTAGTTTTGAGTATAGTTTGGTCCATGGTGTCAACGACACTCTGGAGGGGGCAAAAGCCCTGGCGGCATTGTTAGGCAAGCGCAATTGTCACGTTAATTTGATCCCTGTGAATCCTATTAAAGAGCGAGATTTTACCAGAGGAGCCAGGGAAGAGACCATTGCATTTAAAAATGTGCTTGAAAAAAACGGAATAAATGCTACTATAAGAAGAGAGATGGGGCGGGATATTGACGGCGCATGCGGTCAGTTGCGCCGTAGCTATCTTCAGTCAGACACATGAGAAAGGAGGCGGGCAGTATGCGTGCCTGTGCGATCACAGACGTAGGAAAGATGCGTCAGATGAATCAGGACTCGGTCTATGTATCACAAGAGCCGGTGGGAAATCTGCCTAACCTGTTTCTTGTGGCAGATGGCATGGGTGGTCATCAGGCAGGAGACCTTGCTTCCCGCAAGGCGGTAGAGTTTCTGCTGAAGGCTATTTGTGTTAATGACAATCACGATCCTATTATCGTATTGAAAGAATGTTTAGAAGAGATGAATGCGGCTCTTTGGCGTTTGGCCAAAGAGGATCCGGAATTGACCGGTATGGGTACCACTTTGGTGGGAGCCGTGTTGACCGGTGATACTCTCCATATCGTCAATGTGGGTGACAGCCGTCTGTACGTGATGGATGAGACGATCCATCAGATCACCAGAGATCATTCTCTGGTAGAAGAGATGGTAGCTCAGGGAAAGATGGAGAGAGGAAGCCTGGAGTATCAGGCAAGGAAAAATGTCATCACCCGAGCTGTTGGCGTTTCGGAGTCAGTGACGGCAGATTTTTATGAAGTAGTGCTGATGCCTGGGGAAAGGATCCTTATGTGTTCCGATGGCCTGTCCAATATGATTACCGACGAGGAGATGTTGACCATCGTGCGTCGGGAGATCCCTTTAGAAGAGCGTACTGCAGCGTTGGTAGAAGCGGCGAACCTGTCTGGAGGCCGTGATAACATCACTGTTATTCTGATAGAAAGATAAGTATAAGAGAGGTAAACGTATGATCAAGATAGGAATGTTGTTGTCGGATCGTTATGAGATCCTGGAAAAGATCGGTTCCGGCGGCATGTCCGATGTATATAAGGCAAAGTGCCATAAACTGAATCGTCCTGTGGCCGTTAAGGTTTTAAAGCAGGAATACAGTGCCGACAAAAATTTTGTCAGCAAGTTTTGGGCAGAGGCGCAGTCTGCTGCCTGTCTGACCCACTCCAATATCGTAAATGTTTACGATGTTGGAAACGAACAGGATGTTTACTACATTGTAATGGAGTTGGTAGAGGGTATTACCCTGAAGAAGTATATCGAGAAGAAAGGCAAGCTGGAAGTTCGCGAGTCCATCGGTATTGCTATGCAGGTATGCCAGGGTATTGAGGCTGCTCACGAGCAGAAGATCATCCACAGAGATATCAAGCCTCAGAACATTATGATTTCCAAGGATGGCAAGGTAAAAGTCACTGACTTTGGTATTGCCAGAGCTGCTACTACTCAAACCATCAGTTCCAATGCCATGGGCTCTGTTCACTATATTTCTCCTGAGCAGGCTCGCGGTGGTTATTGTGATGAGCGCAGTGATATCTATTCCATGGGTATCGTATTGTATGAGATGCTGACAGGTCAGGTTCCTTTTGAAGGGGAATCTACCGTGCAGGTAGCTTTGATGCATATTCAGACGGAGATGGTACCTCCTACCATGCATGAGCCGACCATTCCTGTTAGTCTGGAAAAAATTATTTTAAAGTGTACGCAGAAGAAGCCGGAGTCCCGTTATGCCAGTGTGGCTGCGTTGATCGCTGATCTGCGTCGAGCATTGATGACTCCTGATGAGGATTTTGTAAAGATCGTTCCTGTAATTACCAGCAACGATCCTACTCGTGTGATGAGTCATGAAGAGGTTGAGCAGATCAAGAGTGAGACTCGAGCGACTGCTCCTGCAGTAGATAAGAAAGAGGAGGCGTATCTGATGGGTTACGAAGAAGAGGAAGCGTTAGAAGTGTCCCAGGTTGAGGGAGACGAATTGGAAGAAGAGGAAGACGAGGAAGAAGAAAATCCTAAGTTTGAGAAGGTGATCACTGGTATCAGTATCGCGGTAGCCATCTTGATCGTGCTGTTGGCGATCTTTATTTTGGGCAGCGCTCTGACCATGTTTGGTGGTCGTGATGAAAAAGAGACAGAGGGTACCACTACTACACAGGAAGCACCTACAACGACAGAGGCAGATTCCAAGACTTCCAAGATGCCTAAACTGGTTGGTCTAATGTTGGGTGAAGCAGAAGAACTGCTGCTGGATCGTGAGCTGGGTATTTCTGTGGAATATGTAGCAGCTCCTGATGAGGAAGATGGTATCGTTCTCAGCCAGGAGTTTGAGGAAGGCAAAGATGTTAACAAGCATTATCGTGTAAAAGTAGTTGTAGTTGACAATTCTGGTATTGCAGATATTCCTACGGGTCTGGTGGGTTCCAGCGCAGCTGCTGTTCGCAAGGCACTGACCAATGCAGGTTTTGTTGTGTCCATCGAAGAAGTTTATGATGATGAAATCGAGGACGGTATCGTTATTTCTGTAGAGCCGGGTGAGGGTACAGTAGGCTTGGAGAAGGGATCTACTGTAGAAGTAGTTGTCAGCAAAGGTCCTGAGATTATCTTAGTAATTGTTCCTAAGGTAGAAGGATCTACTGTAGAAAAGGCTAAGGGCGACTTGACTCAGAAGGGCTTAAAGGTAGAAATCAAGGAAGAGTATAGTGATGAAGTACAGAAGGACCATGTTATTTCTCAGAGCGTAAAAGCAGGTCGCGAAGTGGAAATTGGTACTACTGTAACCATTACTGTAAGCTTGGGTACCAATAAGGTAGCTGTACCGGATCTGACTGGTAAGACTTTGATCGAGGCCAGCAATGAATTGGGCAAGATCGGTCTGGTTCTGGATGATAATTATAAAGAAGAGTATAGTGATAAAGTGGATAAAAACCTGATCATGGAGCAGGAAACTGAGAAAGATACACTGCTGGAGCCTGGTGCTGCGGTCAAGGTTACCGTAAGTTTGGGCATTAAGTTACCTGTATGGAAAGCGGGTGGAGATGTAGATGCTTATAAGAAAGCAATCGAAGCACTCAAGTTAACTGTTAAGGTAGAGGAAGAAACCAGTGATGAGGTAGCAGCTGGTACGATCAGTCGTGTTACAATCAAGGATGTGGAAGGAAAAGAGACGACAGTAACAGATAAGTCTGGTGCCGCATTTAAGGATACTATCATTATCTATGTTGCTGTTCCTGAGGAGACTACCCCTGAGGAGACTACCCCTGAGGAGACTACCCCTGAGGAGACTACTCCTGAAGAAACCACTCCTGAGGAAACCACTCCTGAGGAAACCACTCCTGAGGAAACCACTCCCGAAGAGACTACTCCCGAAGAGACTACTCCTGAAGAGACCACTGCT
>JAFYLG010000146.1 GCA_017537225.1 Lachnospiraceae bacterium | reverse complement strand
TGAGGCTGGTGATTGCCCATGCCTCCCTCTATGGCCGATGGCTCTGACGACGATACTTTCGTTTTTCCGTCCAACCCTAGCAGTTCTCTGCAGATCAGACTGCCATTTCTCTCCTGAAAACGAGCCGCCAGTGCCTGCATCTGCTCATAGTTGGCTGCTTTGCCTTCCTGATCAGCACCCTCTGTTGCACCGCATTCCAATCCACAGACCAGAGCCATCCCTGACACAGCTCCACACACCTCCCGCAGACGGCCTACACCTCCGCCAAAAGATGCGGACATTCTGGCTGCCAACTCCTGTGAAAAACCATAGCGATCTGCGAAGGCCAGGAATACAGACTGGCTGCAGTTATATCCCTCTTCAAAAAATGTCTGCGCACGCTGTTTGGCGCTTTCATATTTCATTCGTTCCATAGGCCTACTCCCCTACTCTGCTACGATCTTTTGGATCCAGACACCTTTATATACCAGAGTCAAACCTACGATAGCCTTAATCAATTCGGTGGCCTGACAGGCGGCGTAGACCCACACCACATGAATTCCTGTAAAATGAGACAGGCAATATACGATAGGGATCACCACAGACCATACAAAGGCGCTGTCAAACAGGAAGGTAATGATGGTTTTTCCACCGGAGCGCAGGGTAAAATAGGCCGTATTGGTGATACCGTAGAGTGGCATACAGATGGCTGTGATTCGCATAAAGCTGGTCGCCAGTTCTCGTACCTCCTGATCGGTATTGTAGATCAGAGGGAACAGCGGGGCCACCACATACAATAGCACACCCAAGCCAAGACAAAGGAAGGTGGCAAAGGCAATGATCTTGCGATCCTCGTCTCTGGCCTGCTCCAGTTTGCCCGCTCCCAGCAACTGGCCCACGATAATACCTACCGCATTGCCCAAAGACAAGAATACTACGTTAAATACATTGGTCAGGGTATTAGCAATATTGATACCGGCCACCACCGCCAAACCGCGTACCGAATAACACTGGGTGATCATAGCCATACCACCAGACCACAATCCTTCGTTGATCAGCAGTGGCATACCTGTCACCAGAATCTGACGCACCAGTTGTCCGGGAATATATAAACTGCGGTACACGCCTTTGATAAAGGGATGCTTCTCCTTATGGCTATGGGTCCAAAATACAATGATACCAAGTTCTACAAAACGGGAGATCACGGTAGCAATCGCAGCACCCTGAACACCCAACATGGGAGCACCGAACTTACCAAAAATCAAAATATAATTACCCACCAGGTTGACCAACACCGCAGTAATACCTGCGATCATGGGCACCATGGTCTCTCCACTCTCACGCAGCGTACCTGCATAGGACTGAACCACGGCAAAGGGAATCAACCCTGCCATCATCACAAGCATATATTGACGGCCATGCTCCAGTGTTGCATAGATATCTCCCGTCTCGCTGCCACTGTGAAGATACAACTGGATCAGTGTATCTCCCATACCACCAAATATCAACAATCCCAGCGCAGAAATGGCCAGGCAAATATACATTTTGAAACGGAAGGTATAACGGACACCCTCATGATTGCCGCTGCCGTAAAACTGAGCGCCTAAAATACCTGCACCAGCCACAGCACCAAAAACACACAGATTGAATACAAACATCAACTGGTTGACAATGGCTACACCGGACATCTGCTCGGTGCCTACCTGTCCTACCATGATGTTATCCAGCATATTGACAAAGTTGGTAATGCCGTTTTGGAGCATGATAGGCACCGTGACGGTCAATACTTTGCGATAAAAGTGGCGATCTCCCACCAGCTTTTTCTTTATGGTTTGGATGTTCATATCGTTTGTCTCTCTCCTAAAGCTTCTTAATTACAGAATCACTTCCATACCGATCTTCTGAGGCTTCAAGCCACATTTCTCGTAAAAATGCATGGCACTCTCATTGCAGGACCACACATTAAGAGTTACATTGTAACAACCGCTTTCCTTGGCAAACTGTACCACATAGTCATACAGCTGACGTCCGATGTGCTGTCCTCGCAGAGTCTCATCCACGCACAGATCATCAATGTACAGCGTCTTGATATCTGTCAGAATATGACTGCCGATGTGCTGCTGAAAAATACAGAATGCATATCCCATGACCTCTTCTGACTCATCGACACCCACAAAAATGGGACGACTGTCATCGACCAGAATCTCTATTAATTCCTCATCGGTATATTTTTTTGCACCGGATTTGAACAGATCGGGACGGCCTACATGATGGACCATCAGCACCTGCTCCAGCAAGCGGTTCAATCCGGGAATATCTTTTTCCGTCGCTCTGCGAATGTTCATCTTCTGTCTCCTTTTATCATGTCTAAGCTATCCTGTGGAGTCTACAAGCATTCCTCACGATCATTCCACATCTTCTACAATCTTAATGCCCTTGCTGGTGCCAAAACGTCTCACGCCCTCTGCCAAAAAGGCATCGGCGATCTGACGATTATTGATCCCGGTAGCGGCTTTGATCTGACAACGGCCATCTACCGCTTCTCTCATGAGGCGCACGCCTTCGATGGTAGCTCCGCCGGCGCTAAAACCGGTGGACGTCTTGACCCAGTCAGCTCCAGCCTCAGCCGCCAGCTTGCTGGCAATGACGATCTCCTCGTCAGTCAGGGCAGAGATCTCCAGGATCACCTTCACGGAGATATGAGGATGGCACACATCCACCACCGCCTGGATCTCGTCTCTTACATAGTCCAGGTCACGGTCCTTTAAGGCACCGATATTGATGACCATATCTACCTCACCGGCACCGTTTTCCAGCGCCTCTCTGGCCTCCGTCACCTTGACCAGCTTGGTGGTAGCCCCCAAAGGAAATCCGATGGCAGCACCTGCCAGGACACCACTGCCCTTTAACTGCTCCACCACATAGGGGATATTGTAGGGATTCACTGCCACACTGGCAAAGTGATAGGCCTTGGCCTCCTCACAAAACTTCTTTAACGTCGCTTTTGTGGTCTCTGGCTTTAATACAGAATGATCAATATACTGGGCATAACTGGCATCGTAAGGCATAGTCTTTCCTCCTAATCAACAGATCTCTTACTCTGCATCCGGCTGCTGCCCGTCGTGGGCCAGCCATCTACAATCACTTAGCTCCATATCGGTAAATGTAGCCGTAAAAGACGAATCCTCCGGGCTGCAGGCATAGATTCCAAAACGAATGGTTCCCCCACCATTCCACATGTGACAGATGCGCATCTGATTAAAAACAACGCCATCTTCCGAACATTCGATGCAGTAGTCATCCTCCCTGCGACTAAAACGATACCACATGGACTTGACACTTGCGTCGATCTCCGTGGTGGCCCAGTCGGAATAACCGTGGTTGGTCACTACACTGCCCAGATGCTGAAAGGTCTCGTTTTCGTATTCGATAGAACCCTTCAGCCAGTTTTCACTGTCCAGATACATTACTACGCCACACTGATCAAAACGATGCTTGCTGTCAAACTCCGTCTTTACCGTAAAGGAGAAAAACTTCTCATCGGTCTCCATCTGCAGCACAGGGGCATTATCATTGCGAAAATGATAATACGTCCTCTGCCACAGATCGGTGTGAGGCTTTGTGGTGATCTGGATTTTTTCCTGGGAGATCACACAGTCTGCCGGTTCTCTGGTCCATTGAAATTTCTTCACATCCAATGTCATATCGTCACCTCATGGTTTGGAAATATATCTTATTCGCCTTCCAGCACTGCCAGCATCAAAATACCTACGATAATGATACCGATAAACAGATACTGCTTCTTGGTCAGTTTTTCCTTTAAGAAGATTCTGGACAGCAACAGGGATACCACACACACAGAAGACAGAATGGGGGCTGCGATAGCTCCATTTCCGCTCATGGCATATACATAGGTCAACTGGCCGGCGGTTTCGCATACGGCAGCGATAGCCTTATCCCCCTGCTTGGGCAGTTCAAACTTCACACCCTTGTACATCATAAACGCAAATAAAATCAAACCAACGATGGCAAAGGTCAGCTCATAGGAAACATTGGCAACCAGCTCAATATTCTCTGCATTGATACCTACCAGAGGGCTGGTCTCCAGCTCCAGGAAGAAAATATCCAGGAAACTGCCCAGAGCATCGATGATGGCATAGCAGAAAGGCATAGAAAAGGCAATCACAGCCAGTTTCTTGCCCAGTCTCTGGGTTCTGTTTACCTCAGAACTACGCTCAGTGTAACTTACACCGATAATACCAACGGTGATAATGGTAATGGCCACCCAAATGGCAGGGGAAATGCTCTCGTGCAGAAAAATCACACACAGCAGAGAGCACATGGCTCCGGCAGTATTTTCGATAGGATCTGCCAGAGACTCCTCGATAAATCGAATGCCAAAGAAGGAGCACGCCATGGACAATATGTAACACAAAGAAACGGGCAAGTAAGCGATCAGATTTCTAGGATCATAGCTAATATCCGATGTAAGCAGGGTAAAAATGGCATGGATGCCCATCACGGCACCTACCAACACGCATACTCTCAGATGATCGTACCTGGCATCCTCATGGGATCCCTTCTTATAAAACAGCTCTGCTGCGCCCCACAACAATGTTGTTGCCAGCGTAAAAAATAACCACATAGTAACCTCCTAATGTACCATAAAATTTTGTCTGTCACGAAATCATTTTACACGTTGGACTTCATACGTTCAATGATCACTTCTAACTCTTCACACACGCTTCTGGCAGCTTCAAAATCATGCTTACGCAGATATGCCTCAATACGCTGCTCCAGCTCTTTTTTCTTCTGCTCCAGTTCCAGATATTCCAGTTTAAAATGATCCTCGTAGATCATCTTTCTAAAGGAACGGGTACGCACTTTGCGGATGCCCTTATCCTCCACCAACAGAATATAATCGGCACAGTTTACGATGGTATAGAAATCATGGGATACCATCAGTATAGCCCCCTGATACTCTGCAATGGCCTTTTCCAGGGCGATCTGAGCATAGGTATCCAGATGACTGGTAGGCTCATCCAACAGCAGCAGTCTGGCATGACTGCGTCCGATCTTGGCCAGCTGCAGCAAATTCTTCTCTCCACCGGACAGCACATCGATCTTATTGGAAAGCATCTCTTCATCAAAGCAATACTTGTCCAGATACTCCTCGATCTCCTTGCGATTCTTGAAAGGCTCTCCTGCGTTGGGTTCCTCGCCGATCTCCTCCATCTCTTCGTACACGGTATTGGCTTCATTGAGCATCTCGCCGTGGATCTGAGACAGGAAACCGATCTCCACATTGGGCGCAATGGTGATACTGTCTTTCTCATTGCGGAAGATATCGCGCAGCAAGGTGGTCTTGCCGGTTCCGTTGGCACCGACGATAGCTACCTTTTCCTTTTCCTTGATAGCAAAACTTACATTTTCCAACAGTGTATCTTCAAAAGAAAGGCTATATTGATCCACGGTCAGGATGTCTGCAGGCTCCAGATTCTGCGCAACAGGCATCTCGCCATTGATCTCCTCTGGGATTGCTTCAACGATTTCCTCAGAGATTCCTTCGATGATTTCCTCTGTAACATTCTCAGGGACTTCCTCAATTACCTCATACTTTTGAATCACCGGCAACGCGATTTCCGGCTGACGCAACTGTACAAAGGGCTCCTTGATCTTTCTGGCTTCCAGACGCTCCAGATAGGACACCTTGGCATGCAGGGCTCTACCCTTAGAAGCCACCGCCATTCTGGTCGCCTCCACGCGCATTCTCTCCACCACTTTGCGAGTGCGTTCGATTTCCTCCTGCTGCTCAGCCACCACTTCCTGAAGCTCGATCTTTTTAGCCAGCAGGGCAAAATTATACTCTACAAAGGTGCCTTCAAACTCCTGAATGTCTGCATCCTCCAGGTGCAGGATCTTATTAAAACAATGATTCAGCAGATAGCGATTGTGAGTCACCGCCAGCAACGTCCCCTGATAGCTATTGATCAGGTTCTTCAAGCCCTTCAGATTGTCAAAATCCAAGAAGGCATCGGGCTCATCCATGATCAACAGATCCGGCTTTCTCAGCATCTGACGAATGACCTGCAACAGCTTATATTCGCCGCCGCTGATGACGGCAATAGACAGCTCTGCCAGATCCGAAAGTCCAGCCGTCTTTAGCTCTTTATAAATATTGCTATCATAGTGATCTGCATCAATAGCCATAGACTCATCCAGGATCTGCTGATAGCGCTCCATCAGCGCATCAAAATCCTCTGCCGTCTCCATCTGGGCACAAACGGTATCCATCTCTGCCTGCAGCTGTACAAAATCCTCAGCCAGATAATCAAACACAGTGATCTCACGATCTTTTTCATGTTTTTCAAACTGGCTCACATAGCCGATTCTGCCCTGGATGTTTCTCTTCAGCTTACCGGTAAACATGAACTCGTCAGGATCCATCAAAATCTGTATCAAGGTAGTTTTACCGGTTCCATTGCTGCCGATCAGTACGGCATGCTGATTTTCCTCAATAGAAAAGGAAACTTTATTGTACAGATCCTTTGCAGGAACAGAATAGGACAACTTCTCTGCTCTAATCATATCTTCTCTCCATCCTCTTTTATTTTCAAACCGAAGGCCAACCAACGGCCATCGATATCTTCCATCACAAATTCCAATTCATCAGACCTTCTTAACAAAAATTAAATGATGAAAAAACGCAATCTTTCTATATTCATCCATTTGCGACACACGCATCTCCAGCTCCATCATACGGTCTTGCCATTCTTCCGAATTATGCTTCTCCTGATTTTGTTGCAGATCCCAAAAGGTACGAATTCCGTAACAGTCCCTGCAAACAAGCCCTGCAGCCCATTTGGTAATCATATCATCTTCATAATATCGGATGGCTCCAAATTTTGATGCCATGCTATTTTCTCCATCCAACAGCTGGTGTGCTTTCTCCAGCTCATCCAATAAAACTGCCATCTGCATCACACGGCCGGCACGATTGTGTTTTACAACAGAAAGCATCCCGCCGGGCTTTAGCACACGACAAAGTTCTTTTACCACACGCTCTTTGTCATCGATGTACTCCAATACATTATGACAGAGAACAATATCAAACGTATTATCATCAAATTCAGAAAGACTTCTAATATCTCCGTGAATTTGCCTATATTCAAAATCATTCCATCTTCCCACCAACATTTCTGCCGATGGTTCAATAGCTACAACTCTATTATGCTGCGCATAATGATCCGCAGTCACTCCTTCGCCACTTCCAAAATCCAGGATATGATTTTCGCGTATATCTCCCAGTTGTGCCCATAAAATCTTCTTCAATAATCTTTCCCAGACAGGAAGTTCGGTTATGGTGTGCATATATTGTCCTCTCTTACTTTTTCGCTACTACGATGGGCTGATAGAAACCTGTCTCTTCAGGGAACATCCACATCACTTCACTGCAGCCGTTTTCCGTAAGCAATGTTGTCAATTCCTCTCGGCGGGTAGCTCGATATTCACATTCGAATTTGCTCACCTGCAAAGTGTCTTCATCTTCGACGATATATTGGATCAGCCGATAGTTGTCACCTTCCCATTT
>JAFYLG010000145.1 GCA_017537225.1 Lachnospiraceae bacterium | reverse complement strand
GATTTGCGATAGCAAATTGAGACTTGAGCTCTGCTCATAATCGTGAAACACCCCTTGCGGCTACTTGCAAAGTGCAGTATAATGTGCCTATTACCAGTGAGACATTACATGAGAAAAAGGAGCGATCGAATGAGACAAATCGCCATTTTATTTGATATCGACGACACCTTATATGACCAGGTAGTCCCCTTTGGCAAGGCCGTTCAGAAACTGTTTCCCCAGTTGACAGGTGTGCCTTACGAGACTCTGTTTAAGCGCCGCGCTTACCACAGCGAGGTCAGTTTCCGCATGGCCAATAATAACCAGATGACCATGGAGGAAATGTACCGTTATCGTGTGCAGAAGACCTTTGCGGAGTTTGGTCTGGAGGTATCTGATGAGGATGCTATGGCTTTTCAGGAAGCCTATGAGCAAAGTCAGAAGCAATTGGAATTGTCTGGGACCATGGAAGAGATGCTGGACTACTGCCAGGCACGTGGTGTGATCCTGGGTATTATCAGCAATGGTCCGGCCGAGCATCAGATGGGAAAGGCCCGCACCATGAAGATGGAGCGCTGGATCCCGGAGGAGAAAACCTTGGTTTCTGGGGCAGTAGGTATCTTGAAACCGGACGTTCGCATTTTCCGCTTGGCGGAAGAACGGATGGGACTGGATCCTGAGACTATGGATATCTGGTTCGTGGGAGATTCCTTTGCCAACGATATGGTCGGTGCCGCCGGCGCCGGCTGGAAGACCATTTGGCTGAACCGTCGTGGCAAGTCGGTGCCAGAGGGCAAAACAGCACCGGATGTGATCGTAGGCAATGACGAAGAATTGTATCAGGCAGTGAATGGGATCGTAGGAGACTGTATTCTCTGGTGAGAATTGGGTTGCGTTTCTCACTGCGATGTGCTATAATGGCAAAAGTGTTTCTATCAAATTATAAGCTCATGATCAGGAGCAAAGTTGTATGTACAAGATACTGAATGTTGACGGTAAAGCAAAAAGAGCAGAATTTACCACCGTTCATGGCACGATACAGACACCGGTATTTATGAATGTAGGCACGGTAGCAGCCATCAAGGGTGCGGTTTCCACCGAGGACCTGGAAGGCATCGGCACTCAGGTAGAGTTGTCCAATACCTATCACCTGCACGTACGTCCCGGCGACCATATCGTAAAGCAGATGGGCGGCCTGCATAAATTTATGTCCTGGGATAAGCCGATCCTCACCGACTCCGGTGGATTTCAGGTATTTTCCCTGGCTGGCCTGCGCAAGATCAAGGAAGAGGGCGTGACCTTCCAGTCCCACATCGATGGACATCGTATTTTCATGGGACCGGAGGAGAGCATGCAGATCCAGTCAAACCTGGGCTCTACCATTGCCATGGCTTTTGACGAATGTATTCCCAATCCTTCCACCAGAGAGTACGTGGAAAACAGTGTAGCCCGTACCACTCGTTGGTTAGAGCGTTGCAAAAAAGAGATGGACAGACTGAACAGTCTGCCCGATACGGTAAATCCCCACCAGATGCTCTTTGGTATCAATCAGGGCGGTGTCTATGAGGACATCCGCATTGAGCATGCCAAGACCATCAGCGCCATGGATCTGGATGGTTATGCTGTGGGCGGTCTGGCCGTAGGCGAGAGTCACGAGGAGATGTATCGCATTCTGGATGCAGTGGTTCCTCATTTGCCTCAGGATAAGCCTACTTATCTGATGGGCGTAGGTACACCGGCTAATATTTTAGAGGCGGTGGACCGTGGCGTAGATTTCTTTGACTGTGTGTATCCTACTCGCAATGGCCGTCATGGTCATGTGTATACCAATCATGGCAAGCTGAATCTGTTTAATCAGAAGTTCCAGCTGGATGAGCGTCCCATCGAGGAAGGCTGCCAGTGTCCTGCCTGCCGCAGATACAGCCGAGCTTATATCCGCCATCTGTTAAAGGCGGGAGAGATGTTGGGAATGCGTCTGTGCGTTCTGCACAACCTGTATTTCTACAACACCATGATGACTGAGATTCGTGCAGCGATCGAAGAGAATCGTTATCAAGAATACAAAAAACAAAAGCTTGCCGGTATGGAGCAAGGAAAGTAAAATAGGAGGAGACAACTATGAACGCAATTTTAATGGAAGGTCTGGGCTTTGGCCTGATCGCAGTATATGCTGTATTCATCATCGCCATGTTCTGGCTGATGGGCCGTCCTCAGAAGAAGGAGCAGAAGCGTCTGCAGGCGCTGATGGCTTCTCTGGCTGTAGGCGACACCATTAAGACCACCAGTGGTTTCTACGGCGTTGTTATCGATATCACCGACGATATGGTTATCGTAGAGTTCGGCAACAACAAGAACTGCAGAATTCCTATGGACAAGGCTGCTATCACTGACGTAGAGAAGCCCGAGGAATAATGTAAACTGTAAAAGAGAATCCTGCCGCTTTCCGGAAGGAGAGCGGCATTCTCTTAATCAAGACACACTTTCCCACTAACGTTTTAATGCGGTGAAATGTGAAGAAAAGATGCACAGACAGCAACGTATGGCATAAAATAAGACGTGTGAAAAGACATAACATAGGGCCAAAATATTTGACTCACAAATAATTCAGAGAAAAAGGGGAACAAAACTATGGCTAGAGTGTATAATTTTTCGGCAGGTCCGGCTACTTTACCGGAGGAAGTGTTACAGGAAGCAGCAGCAGAGATGATGGATTATCAGGGCTGCGGCATGTCCGTCATGGAGATCAGCCACCGCACTCCCATCTTTGACAAGATCATCGGCGAAGCAGAGCAGGATCTGCGTGACCTGATGAATATTCCTGACAATTACAAAGTACTGTTTTTACAGGGGGGTGCTTATCAGCAGTTTGCTGCGGTACCTATGAACCTGATGAAAAACGGTGTGGGTGACTATATTGTCACCGGCCAGTGGGCCAAAAAGGCCTGGAAGGAAGCGGCCAAGTACGGCAAGGCCAACTGCATCGCTTCCAGTGAAGACGAAACCTTTTCCTACATTCCGGACTGCTCGGATCTGCCCATCAGCCCGGATGCGGATTACGTATATATCTGTGAAAACAACACCATCTACGGCACCAAGTTTAAGACTCTGCCTAACACCAAGGGCAAGGATCTGGTAGCTGATGTATCCTCCTGCTTCCTGTCGGAGCCTGTGGATGTGAGCAAGTATGCTGTGATCTACGGTGGTGTTCAGAAAAACATCGGTCCTGCCGGCGTGGTGATCGTGATCATCCGTGAGGATCTGATCCGTGATGATGTGCTGCCCTGCACTCCTACCATGCTGAAATACAAGACCCAGGCCGATGCCGGCTCTCTGTTTAATACCCCTCCCGTATATGGCATCTACATCTGCGGTAAGGTGTTTAAGTGGCTGAAAAAGCAGGGAGGTCTGGAAGGTATCCAGGCTCACAACGAAGCCAAGGCCAAGATTCTGTACGATTTCCTGGACGAGAGCAAGATGTTCAGCGGTACCGTTCGCAAGGAAGACCGTTCTTTGATGAACGTACCTTTTGTTACCGGAGACAAGGAATTGGACGCTTTGTTTGTGAAGGAAGCTACTGCTGCCGGCTTTATGAATCTGAAAGGTCATCGCAGCGTAGGCGGCATGCGTGCCAGCATCTACAATGCCATGCCCAAGGCCGGTGTAGAAGCACTGGTAGCTTTTATGAAAGAATTTGAGGCCAAGTACAGCAAGTAAATTTAGAATGGCTTAAAATCTATTTTCTACCATGGTAACTGCATAGCGCGTGAGAAAATCACAAAAGGTTAGAAAGCCCGACTTGTGATGGGATCGTTTGTATGTGCTATCAGTTATTCTAAAGAATAAGGAGGAATCGATGATGAGAAACGTACATTGCTTAAATCCCATTTCCAAGAAGGGCTTAAACTTATTGAAACCGGAATATCAGTTATCCGATCAGTTGGAAGGTGCTGAGGGTGTTCTGGTACGCAGTGCCGATATGCACAGTCTGGAGTTGCCGGATAGTCTGCTGGCGGTAGCCCGTGCCGGCGCCGGCGTCAACAATATCCCTTGTGAAGCACTGGCTAACAAAGGTATCGTAGTATTTAACACCCCCGGTGCCAATGCCAATGGTGTAAAAGAACTGGTGCTGGCTGGTTTGTTCTTAGGCTCTCGTGACATCGTGGATGGTATCGTTTGGTCTAAAGGTCTGAAGGGCAATGATGTTGCCAAGCAGGTAGAAAAGGGCAAGAAGCAGTTTGGCGGCTGTG
>JAFYLG010000144.1 GCA_017537225.1 Lachnospiraceae bacterium | reverse complement strand
CTCTACCATCATACCGTCGCGGATTTCCCGTACTGACGCATAATTCATACAGGGGCGATAAAATCTTGTGCGACTGCCCATGATATAAATGATTCCCGTAAAGAGTAATGCCAGCCCCAACATACCTGCTCTCAGAAGATTACGGCGTTTCTTTTTCTTTAAGATCCCATAGAGAACCGGCCCCAACAGAACCAAATATACGATCAGCACCAAAGCAAACTGCCACACTTTAGGAATGCGTCTCGCATCCACGCCAGACGTCATACTGCTGGCGCTCCAATAGTCACCATAACTATCATCCATCGTTTCCTCGATGGCCGTCATGCGTGAGTCTCCTATTGCCTCGTACAGAAACTGACGAACACCATCCTCCTGAGGGTACTTCAATAAAATATCTCGCAGAGAAAAATCACAGTACACATAAAGGCCACGGCCCCATGCTTCTCTTCGAATGGGCGTATCTTCCAAAGTCAGCTGCTCATCGCTGTCCTCACCCATGATCAGGATGCCTCCCCCATAGACCCAGCTGCTCATGGCTTCGCTTTGTTCCTCGCTGATCAGATCCCGGTCTACATCGTCCCACAGGAATATATCATACAGTTTCAGTACATTGACATCCGTAGGCAAAGTATGTTCTTTGAAATCAAAAAGACGAGTAATGGTACCTCGATATTCATTGAGGACCACGCGGTCAAAGGATGCCAGCTGTCCTACATCGCTGCTGATCACAGCCACATACACTTCCTGATCTCCATAGGCCGTTCGAAAACGTATCTGTCTGGAACCATAGACCACGCCATCGTCTCCTTGAAATTCCACATGGATGGTCTCCATATCATAGGCCATTGGAACACTGAGAGTGACTTGTCTGGATCGTCCCGGTGCCACTGACACGACTTCTTCCAGTAAATAGTAGTCCCCATTGCCCAGGGGGACTCTGACTCTGGCAGTACCAGTCAATTCCACACCGGTACTGCTGACCCGGACCGTAATGGGGATATCTCTGCCGATACGCACCAGACTGCTATCTCCCCACAGAATCTCCACTCGCAATCCTTCCGTCGAAGCGATCGATTCGTCCGGAGCCGCCTGGGCCATTACTCTCACGTTTTCTGCGCCCGTCCAACACAACAGAAGGGACAGTATAATGGCCGATAAATATTTGATCCACTGCTTCATGCTACTCTCCTGTCACTCCGTTACCATAATTTTCTTTTGCAATATCAAAATCTGTCCGCAGCTTTACCTCAAATACCGTACCATCCAGATCGCTGCGGGCTTCGATGGTACCTCCGTGAAGTTCCACGATATTTTTAGCGATCGCCAATCCCAGACCGGTACCGCCACCACTGCTGGTACGGGACTGATCTACCCGATAAAATTTATCAAAAATATGAGCAAGGTCCTGAGGTGGGATCACATACCCATAATTGATCACGGAAATCTTCACGATCTGTTCTTCCAACCGGGCATTGACATGAACGATTTTTCCTTCCTTGCCATACTTCACTGCATTACTGATCAGATTTTCAAAAAGACGGGCCAGCAAATTACCGTCACCGTTCACAGGAATGGCACGAACATTGCTGCAGATCTCATAATGCATATCATACTCTGCGAAAATGGGATAAAATTCATCCAGCAGCTGCGTCAACAACTGCAAAATATCCACTCTTGCCACATTCATGGAAATCTTGCCATAATTCAGCTTGGTAAATCCAAACAGATCCTCGATCAGCTGTTCCAGATGCTTGGCCTTCTGATAGGTGATCTGCACATAGTGATCCCGCTTTTCCGGAGGTAATACCGTGGCTTCATTTTTCAATAATTCCAGGTATCCAATAACTGAGGTCAGTGGTGTACTCAAATCATGAGCCACATTGGTGATCAGCTCATTTTTGCTGCGCTCCGACTCTCGCTCTCGATCCATCAATTCTCCGATTTCCTGAGACATCTGGTTCAGCAAAGAGGCCATCTGGGAAAACTCATCGTCTCCCTGGATCTCCAACTGTATATTCAGATTTCCCTCGGCGATCTCCTCAATAGCATCGGAGATCTCTCCGATGTATCGGATAGCATTTTCCTGCAGCAAAAGAAAACAGATGCTAAACACAGCGATCCCCATAAATACATAAAAAAGCAGCCAGGGAAGCATACCTTCACCCTGCATGTCAAACATATGTAATTGATATCCATTTTGCCGCAAAAAGCCGGTGACCATATTCAGATTCAGAACCAAAAAGATTTCTGCCACACAGGTGATAGCAGCACTGGCCACAATGTCAAAAAACACTCTCCTGCGAAAACGGCTGCGTGCATCGTATCGTTTCTTATTTTTCAATTTTATACCCCACGCCCCACACAGTGGTTATGATCTTATCCTGACGGGTATCTTCACGCATTTTACTGCGCAGACGTCGAATATGGACCATCACTGTATTGTTAGCTTCATACACCTTTTCATTCCACACTGTCTCAAAGATCTCATCGGTGCTAAACACCTTGCCCGGGTTAGAAGCCAGCAGGAACAAAATATCAAACTCAATGGGAGTCAGCTTGATCTCCTCTCCATAGACAGTCACCTGATGACTGTTTTTGTCGATTTCAAGACCGCGGACGCAGATATGATCGTCTCCGGATCTGCTTCCCATACCGGGATTTAACTCCTGATAGCGGCGCAGCTGAGACTTAACACGGGCTGTCAACTCCAGCGGGTTGAACGGTTTTGTCACATAATCGTCGGCGCCGGTGGACAAGCCCAGGATCTTGTCCAGATCCGCAGACTTGGCACTGAGCATAATGATGGGCACGTTGCTGGTACGGCGGATCTGTCGACACATCTCCATGCCGTCCATCCCCGGCATCATAATATCCAGCAACACCAACTTGATGTCCTCTTTTTCCAAAATTGCAAAGCCCTGCTGGGCATTGGCTGCTTTGTATACAGCATATCCATCGCTGACCAGGTAGATCTCCACCAGATCCGCAATATCTCTTTCATCATCTACTACCAGAATTTTCGTCTGTGCCATGGTCATCTCTCCCACTCATCTATCATTCATTCTTGAATTTCTTTGCAACATAGTCTCTTTTTATCCTATCACAATTTCTTATAAATATCTTTAAAAATTTCTTACATTCTTTGCAGGAAAACACACACGAAAAACATTCATAAAAGTCATACACGAAAAAGACCGGGCAATCTGCCCGGTCCTTCCTGGATCACTTATCATCTGCGTGTTCTGGCCCCATCGGCAGCATCCTCTACTGCACCGGTGATATCTTCACCGATCTGCTCCAGACCATCGGTCACGTCCTCCATAAGTCCACCGGACTCAGCGCTCCCGTTGTCCCCGTTGATACCGTCATTAGCGTTGCCGCCGTTATGGCTGGCACCGCCATTGGCATCTGTGCCCGGACGATTTCCTTCGTCTGTGCCCATACTTCCGGCACCATCATCCACTCCATTGGTAGGATCGTACATGCCGTCACCGGTCTCATACATATCTGCCGGATAAGAACCGGACTCCGATATGGTCTCACGGGTAGACTCCTGAGTCTGGGACTCGTTCATTCCTGCGGAACCGGATTCTGCCGGAGTGCTGGCCGATGTCTCATCCTGTGGATTGCCACAACTGCAGCCTGCCAACAGGCCTACTGCCGCGATCAATGATAAGCAAAGCAATATATAACGGAAATGTTTCATGGTTTTGTCTCCTTTCCATCGCATACTTGCTTCACAGATAATATGGCTGTTTTCGCCGGAACATAGTATGGGAATTCTTGGAGGTTCGTTTGTTTTTTTACTATATATTCAATAGAGAACGGCAACGTCAAGCGATTCGTACCTCGAGGCAAGAAATTCTAAGGTCGCTGCTTTGAGGCTAAATGCGATGGAAAAAACAAAAAAACTCGCTGCGCTCAAACAGTTTTTGTTTTTTCCATCAACACCTCAAGACAACGACCTAAGAATATCTAAGCTTCTTCGCTAAAGAATCACTTACCTATTGCCGTTCTCCATGTA
The DNA here is from genome assembly GCA_017537225.1 of Lachnospiraceae bacterium. Lineage (GTDB taxonomy): Bacteria > Bacillota > Clostridia > Lachnospirales > Lachnospiraceae > RGIG7193. Next base: position 2,051 of record JAFYLG010000144.1, on the reverse strand, counting down.
AATACATCTTCAAAAAACTTACATCCAAGAGAGTCTCTCCTACATTTGCAGTTAATACTTCTGTCTTTTCAAGGACATCCTAAAACAACTTGATTTTTGTTTGTATCAAAAGAAATTTCTGCCTTCCAATACGGCATGCTTTAGCGCAGAAGCTTAGTACAACTTAGTCTGTCCATGATATGCGTTGATATGAAAAATGCGTACTGTCTGAGCGGAGCGAGTTTACGCAAACAGCGAGGCAATTACGCCTCGCTGTGGTTTTTCCTATCGTATTTAGTTCAAAAGCTATGGCCTTAGATATTCTTGCTTCCAGGTAAGTAATCCCAAAAACTATTTGCGGCAATATCATCTCTTTTCCTATGTCAAAAAGAATTTACTGATAGTCCATCACAAGGAACATAGGCTTGATAGCCATGACCTCGTCATACTCCTCCTGGGATACAGTCACATCAGAATTCAAAGCCTTCAGATCTACTTTAACTTTCGCAAAAGCCGCTTCGCTATCCTGGATCTTACCCTCTTCGATGACGCGGATCATACGGGTCAGGGTGTTGGGATGAGCATAATGCTGAGGAACAGGGAAGGCACGGCCATTGTCATCAAAGGTCTTAATGTGCTGTCCCATGGTGGCACAGGCATCTGCCCACTGCTTCTCAATATAGGCCTTATTATTACGCTTGGTAGGCAATACATTGGCACCGGCAAAGAAGAAAATCGCAGCCAGGCCAAACAGGGTAAAGTACATACCAAACTCACCCTTGGATACCAACAGCCAAATACCGTAAGCGGTAGCTACCAGACCCATCAGCACAATAGTCAGTGCTACCCAGCGGTAAGCGGGATTAGAACGCTCGTTGACACGCTTGGCTTTGGCAGCGCGGCTCAAGCTGGAATACAGGGACGGACGCTTCTCCAGATATTCTCTGGCAGCTTTTAAATGATTGATCTCAGCCAGTGCTTCCTTGGTCAATACAGGCTTAGGCTTGGCAGCCTCGGCAGCCAGACGTTCAGCACGCTTGCGCTCACCCTCGGCGCTGATGGTCTTGATACGGGGATGGTTCTGCTCGATCAGAGACAAGATCTCATCTACGTGCTCCTCATGCTTAAAGTTGCACTGTTTTTCCTGGCCGTTATCATAGATCACTACCAGATAAGGCATGGTAGCAAAAACACCTTTACCGGTAAAACCGCCCTTACTCATGGCTACACGCTTAAACACACGGGTGATAGCTCCATAAGGAATGTAATAGCAGCGGTCGATATAAAAACTATTCAGATACAGGGCTTTTTTGCCCACGCCACAGGGACCGATCTTACGACAGGCCTTCTTATCGGCTTTCAGTTCTTCAGGAGCCATTGTCTGCTGGCTCAATGCTTTGGTAGGAAACATAAAATTCTTCCTTTCTTTTTTACAGTCAAATTCCTCGTCGTCAATATCTCGTCGGGGATGGCTTTCCTCGTCACCAAACGGTTTTGCCCTTTAGAATGTGCTCATCCGACAGATCATAAACACATTCTACAAGGCAAAACCGCCGCAAAGACACGCTCTGCGGCGGCTCTTTCCCCTTGTTTCATTCACAGGTAGCGGAAACTGCGAATACTATTTTGCTTTTGAGAATTATCTCTTAACCTTCTTGGTAGCAAAGATAAATGCGCCCAGGAAAGCAGCAGCCAGAACAATACCCAGAGGGTAAGCAACGGCAGCACCCAGGTTTACGCACTCGTCAGCGGAGAAGAAGTAGGTCATGGATACGGCACTCATGAAGGTAGCAGGAACAGCAGTGATCCAGTAGTTCTTCTTTTCCTTGAACAGGTACATGGAAGCAGTCCACAGAACGATCATAGCCAGAGTCTGGTTGGTCCAGCTGAAGTAACGCCATACGATGCTGTAGTCCAGCTGAGCGATAACTGCGCCGGCACCCAGCAGAGGCACGCACAGCAGCAGACGCTTGGACCACTTATCCTGATCGATCTTGAACCAGTCAGCGATGGTCAGACGAGCAGAACGGAATGCGGTATCACCAGAGGTGATAGGGCATACGATAACGCCG
>JAFYLG010000143.1 GCA_017537225.1 Lachnospiraceae bacterium | reverse complement strand
GTAGCAGCACCACCGAAAGGCTCGATCTCGGTAGGATGGTTATGGGTCTCATTCTTAAACATCAGCAGCCAATCCTGCTCCTCACCGTCTACGGTAGCAGTTACATGAATAGAGCAGGCATTGATCTCCTCACTCTCATCCAGCTCAGGCAGCATGCCGCGCTTTTTTAAGGTCTTGGCACCGATGGTAGCAATATCCATCAGAGTCTGAGGACGCTTAGCAGCCTTCTCCTCACCGTACACCTCGATACGGGCAGCCAGATAACGCTCGTAAGCAGCCTGGATCTCCTCATCGTGGATCTCCACATTGTCAATGTGAGTGGAGAAGGTGGTGTGACGGCAGTGGTCGGACCAGTATGTATCAACAACGCGGATCTCAGTGATGGTAGGATCACGCTGTTCGTCTTCTTTAAAATAATTCTGCAGGAATTTCAGATCATCCAGATCCATAGCCAGACCCAGCTGATCCAACAGCTGCGCCAGAGCAGCCTCATCCATCTGGATAAAGCCCTCAACCGTCTTAACAGCGGTAGGGATCTCATACTCCTGACGCAGAGTCTCTACAGGCTCCAGAGCAGCCTCACGGCACTCTACAGGGTTGATCAGGTACTTCTTGATCTTCTCCACATCAGCCTCAGTCAATTCACCGCTCATCAGGTATACCTTGGCGGTACGAACGATGGGGCGCTCGCCCTGAGTCATCAGCTGGATACACTGGCTGGCAGAGTCAGCTCTCTGGTCAAACTGACCGGGCAGAGACTCTACAGCAAATACGGTGTAACCTTCAGCAGGACACTCCAGGCTGGTATCGTCTACCTGAGGCTCAGAGAATACAGTCTGTACAGCACGCCCAAACACGTCCTCTTCCAGACCTTCCACATCGTAGCGGTTGATCAGACGCAGACCTTCCAGAGAAGTGATGCCCAGCAAAGAACGCAGCTCATTCAGCTGACCGGCAGCTTCGTTGCGCAGACCTTCTTTCTTTTCTACATAGATTCTTCTTACCATGGAACTTAACCCTCCATAATGGCCAGAGCACGCTGACCAATATCGTTTCTCTTGTATTTTCCTTCGAACTCTACCAGTTCGGTAGCAGCATACGCATCCTTTAAAGCCTCAGCCAAAGTAGGAGCCGTGGCAGTCACGCCCAGTACACGGCCGCCACTGGTCACCAGAACACCATCCTGCAGCTTATCGCCGGCATGGTAAATGGTCACATTGGCAGGGGTGGTCTCAGGCAAAGTCATCACCTTGCCCTTGGCATAAGAACCGGGATAGCCGCCGCTGGCCAGGATCACGCAGGCAGCAGCACCGTCGTGCCACTCTACCTGCAGCTGACCCAGTGTCTCATTTTCAACGGCCTGCATTACGGTCAGCAGATCTGTCTTTAACAGAGGCAATACTACCTGAGTCTCAGGATCACCAACACGGCAGTTGTATTCGATCACCTTAGGACCATTGGGAGTCACCATCAGGCCAAAGTACAGGCAGCCCTTGAAAGGACAACCCTCAGCACGCATCGCAGCCAGGGTAGGCAGGAAGATCTCGTTCATACATCTCTCAGCCACCTCTGCGGTGTAGCAGGGGTTGGGAGCGATGGTACCCATACCACCGGTATTCAGACCGGTATCGCCGTCACCGGCTCTCTTATGGTCCATGGAAGAAATCATGGGAGCGATGGCAGTACCATCGGTGAAGGCCAGTACGCTGACCTCGGGACCGGTCAGGAACTCTTCGATAACGATCTCGTTACCAGAGTCACCAAAAGCCTTATCCTCCATGATGCTCTTAACAGCTTCCTTAGCCTCTTCCAGGTTCTGAGGGATCAAAACGCCCTTACCCAGAGCCAGACCATCTGCCTTAATTACGATAGGAAAAGAAGCACCGGTCAGATACTCCATAGCCTTAGCGGGGTCATTAAATACCTCATAGCTGGCAGTAGGAATGCCGTACTTCTTCATCAGGTTCTTGGAAAATACCTTGCTGGCTTCGATACGGGCAGCCTTGGCATCCGGGCCAAAGCAAGGAATACCTACCTCATGCAGACGATCCACACAGCCCAAAGCCAGAGGATCATCGGGGGCAACCACGGCAAAATCAATGGCATGTCCCTGGGCAAATTCTACGATCTTGTCAATATCCTTGGCACCGATCTCGCTAACGCAGATGGCATCGGCAGCAATACCGCCGTTACCGGGCAGGGCATAGATGGTAGTTACTTCAGGATTTTCTCTCAGTTTTTTAATGATGGCGTGCTCTCTTCCGCCACCGCCAACGACCAAAAGATTCATTTGTGACCTCCTATATGATAGCCAAAAGTCCCCCGCAGGTCTAAAAAGGCAATACGGTTGATTTTTGGAACTTGTTATCTTACTCTAAAATGATCTGCTCTTCGCCGGCTACGATCTCACCGATCTCATAAGCCTGGATACCCTCAGAAGCCAGGGCAGCCAGAGCGGCCTCCTTGGTCTCAGGAGTTACGATCAGAGCCATACCAACACCCATGTTGTAGGTGTTGTACATATCTCTCTCAGGGATATTACCCTCGCGCTGCAGCAGATTGAAAATAGCAGGCACCTTAATAGCAGCCTTGTTGATCTTAGCACACAGGCCCTCAGGGATGCAGCGAGGAATATTCTCATAGAAGCCACCACCGGTGATATGGCTTACACCGTGTACTTCAGCAGCCTCGATAGCAGCCAGTACAGGCTTAACATAGATCACGGTGGGAGTCAGCAGGGCCTCACCCAGAGTCTGGCCCAGCTCATCATAATACTTGTTCAGATCGGTATTCTCTACATCAAACACCTTACGAACCAGGGAGTAACCGTTGGAATGGCAACCACTGGAAGGCAGAGCCAGCACAACATCGCCCACTGCCATCTTATTCTGGTCGATCACCTTCTGCTTGTCTACGATACCCACAGCAAAACCAGCCAGATCGTAATCATCAGCTTCCATAGTACCGGGATGCTCAGCAGTCTCACCACCGATCAGGGCACAACCGGACTGTACACAGCCCTCAGCTACACCACTTACCAGAGTAGCTACCTTCTCAGGATCATTCTTGCCGATGGCAATATAGTCCAAAAATGCGATGGGCTTTGCGCCACAGCACACGATATCGTTTACACACATGGCAACACAGTCAATACCTACGGTATCGTGCTTGTCCATCAGCTGAGCCAGACGCTGCTTGGTACCAACGCCATCGGTACCCATAACTAAAGTAGGCTCTGCCATACCCTTGATATCAGGAGTGAACAGACCACCAAAGCCACCGATGTCAGATACTACACCGGGGATCATGGTACGAGCCACATGTTTCTTCATCAGGCGTACGCCTTCGTAACCAGCCTCAATATTTACACCGGCTGCAGCATAAGAAGCAGAATGAGATTTTCCCATAATGTTTTCCTTTCGACTTTTAAAATAGTAGTAAGATTGGGGGCAAGAGTATTGCCCCCAATGATTTGATTTTATGCAAAGAACAGACCGTTCAGGGTCATAGGATCGATATACTCGCCATTCTTGTATACACGCATGTTACCGGAAGCGATCTCGTCGATCAGCATTACATTGCCATCGGCATCGTAACCAAACTCAAACTTGATATCATACATATCCAGACCCTTCTCCTTCAGATCGTCAGCAACGATCTTGGTGATGGCCTGAGTCATCTCCTTCAGAGAGTCATACTGCTCAGCAGTCATAACGCCCAGATCTACCAGACCATCCTTGGTAACCAGAGGATCGCCCAATTCATCGTTCTTGAAGGTGGTCTCTACATAAGCAGGCAGATCCTGGCCCAGTACGCAGTAGTCGCGATAACGACGATAGAAGGAACCAACAGCCTTGTAACGGCAGATAACTTCCAGACCCTTACCAAAAGCCTTGGCAGGCAGAACTTCCATAGTGGTGTTCTCCAGGTCAGCGCTCACATAATGAGTGCGGATGCCGGCAGCGTTGATCTTCTCAAAGAAGTAAATGGACATACGCAGATTTACATCACCTACGCCCTCGATAGTCAGGCCAACAGAGTTCTCGCCGGGATCAAATACGCCGTCCTTGCCGGTGCAGTCGTCCTTGAACTTCAGCTCGTAGTTACCGTTGTCCAGAGCATACACATTCTTTGTCTTGCCAGTGTAAACCAGTTTCTTTTCCATAGCTCGTTTTCTCCTTACATGCTATCTTTTTGTATAGAACATCTCTTTGTGCACATTGCAAACGCGGCATCCCTGCATAGTCCAACACCGAAATGCCGTTTTTCGAAAAGGAATTACCTTTTCACCACTGTATATTATAAACGTTGAAAAATCTTTTTGCAATATATATTTTGTAGGAAATATAAAAAGTGCCCAATGTAATTTTGGGCACTTTTCATTATGTTGTAAAATTATCATATTACTACATTATTTCTTTGATGATCACTTCTCTTTTTTGCTTAGTTCTTTTAGGCATTCCAGCAATGCTTCATAATCTACAAAGTTGCTATTCACGCTATCATAACGACAGGAACCGTGGGTTCTGGAGGTCCATACAAGAACAGAATGTTTTGCCTTCAGCAAACCACCACTCTCCGTGGTCCATCCGGAGCAAAAATCCTTATAAGGGATCATAACAGGATTCACCGTTTCTCGCCCCACACCACCCAGATGTAAGTAAATCGCATCGGTAGTCATAAGAATTCCCCGGGTGCAGTAGGATTCTTTTTCCATACTAAGGTCCACCACAGCCACAATATCTTCTCGTTTTGCCGGTTTCAGTTTTCCGTCCGAAACGACCATTACCTGCCCAAACCTTTTCACGTGTACCTGTGTCATATGGAATATGGCTTCCGTCCAGATCTCTTCCGGTATATCCGGAGCAAAATAGTGTTTATTGGCTGGCGTTCTATTTTTATCAAAAGACACCATTTCACTGTCACGTAGGATCCTGGACAGATTTGCTTTCCAATAATCAGTCATCAACTGACCTTTATTTTCCTTCCACAGCTGCTTTTTTGATTTGCCGGTACTCAGTTGTAGTCCCTGTGCACCCAAAGCTGCAAGGATCTCTTCTCTGGCCTTAGGCCCCAGATTGTCAATATCTCTCACATCAGCAAGAGTCAGACTACAGAGTTCTTCTACCGTCAAAATCTCTGCTCGTTTCAAGGTATTGTAAGTACGCACCGTCAAATTCAATTCTGCGATATCTGTTTTTTTATCCAAAGCATCTTTCGCAGGAGTACGATCCTCCTCTTTATGAGTCGGCGTTTTCTCATTGGCAGACTTTTTCTTTGTGGTTTTTATTTCTGTAGATTTATCTGCAGACATTATATCTGCAGACTTTGCATCTGCAGGCTTACTACCCACCTTCTTATTACCAAAGACACTGACCGTTGCATCCTCATCCATCTCAATTTCCTGATACATGGTATGATCCTGCATCTGATCGGTAGAGTCTTCATGCCATTCATTCCATCGGTCAACATTCCGCTCAGAATTCTTAGTATCCTTCTTCTTAGAAGAGTCACCTTTATGATTCACTTTTCCACTGAAAATACCTACCGTACCTGCGGTCTCTTCCCAGGGATCCTCATCCAATGTATCCTCCTCATTGCACTCCGGATCAAAAGAGATTTCATCTTCATCTTCCTCGTAGTATTCCTGGAAAGTCTTCTTTTGGAGATCTGCCAGCATCTCCTCTGCCGTGTGATATCTCTTATCAGGATCCGCATGACAAGCCTTCAAAATGATAGATGCAAACTCATCGCTGGCATCACAAGGCTTCGGCAGCACTTCTCCTCTCAGGCGGCGGATCATAGACTGTTCTCGATCAGAATGTTTTGGAAATGCCGGTGGTAATGGATAAAATGGCAGACGGTTCTTGTTCATTAGACGATACAGCATGATACCCAAAGAATAGATATCTACGTTAGGACCATACTGTCTTCCAAAGTAAACTTCCGGCGCCATATAGTTCTCTGTTCCCTGTTTACTCATATTGCTGATCGTTTTTTCAGCAGTTCTTGCCACACCAAAATCACCCAGTTTGTAGTGCCCCAGCGAATCTACAAAGACATTACCCGGTTTGATATCTCGATGGATCAAGCGTTTTGTCTGACAGAACGCCAATGCCTGACAAATATCCGATGCCAATTTTCGAACAGCACTTTCATCCATAGGTTGCTTTCGCTGATGCTCCTGCAACGGTGTTAACAGTTCCATGCGAATCAAAATATCCCAACCGATCGTATCCTGATGTTCCACTACTGTATAGTCTTCAACAGAAACGATATTCGGATGACTCTTTAACTCAGCCATCACAGCGATCTCATCTACCAGTTTTTCAACCACTTCCTGAAATTGTTCTGACATAGACTGCTCATCGTACCCCTCCGCAATGGCATCCTGGATCTCAGATGCTGTACGAGGTACAGTAAGCACTTTCAGCGCAGAACTGGCTTTTATTTTATACGTATTCTTTTCCAGACGAAATACTTTTCCAAAGGAACCTTCGCCCAATTCAGCTACGATTTCCCAATCTCCAAATACTTTCATCCCAATATCGTATCTCATAGCATCTCCCCCATTGTCTTACCATGACTTATCGTTAGCATATCATAAAAGGACCGTTTCTACAAGTTTACTGCCAAAATTCACTTTATTCTTTTATCAAAGAGCCTATATGTTTCTATATGTTTCCATATCTTTCGAAATTCAAATTTAAGTGCTTTGTAAAATAGAAAAAGCTCATGAGCTTTCACTCATGAGCTTTTCATGTTTTGAAGGTTATTTCAGCAAAACGATAGGATTACTGACCCATCTGCTTAGCAACTTCCTCTGCAAAGTTCTCCTGCTTCTTCTCCAGGCCCTCGCCGGTCTCGAAACGTACGAACTTCTTAACAGTCAACTTAGCGCCAACAGCCTTGGAAACCTGATCCAGGTACTGAGCTACGGACTGCTTGCCATCCTCAGCCTTAACGTAAACCTGATCTACCAGACAGAACTCCTTCAGCTCCTTGTTCAGACGACCCTTAACCATACCCATCAGGATCTTGTCGGGAGCATCGGGCTTCTCGTTGCGAGCAGCAGCCATCAGGATCTCTTCTTCCTTAGCGATGAACTCAGCGGAGATCTCGTCTCTGCATACATACTGAGGCTTCAGAGCAGCTACCTGCATAGCTACGTTCTTCAGAGCTTCGATAACAGCGTCGTTTACAACATCACACTTAGCGTCGATCAGAACACCAATGCGGCCGCCGCCGTGAATGTAGGAAACTACACAACCATCGTTGTTAACGATCTTCTCGAAACGACGGATGGACAGCTTCTCACCGATGATAGCGATCTTCTCAGACAGAGCCTGAGCAACGGTCAGGGCACCATCCTCGATCCAAGCTTCAGCCTGGAAAGCATCCATATCAGCAGCATCAGAGGCCAGAGCCTGCTTAGCTACGTTAGCAACGTATGCCTGGAACTCAGCATTCTTAGCAACGAAGTCGGTCTCAGAGTTTACCTCTACGATAGCGGCAGTGTTGCCCTCTACGATAGCGTGAACCAGACCTTCAGCGGCGATTCTGCCAGCCTTCTTAGCGGCTGCGGCCAGACCCTTTTCTCTCAGGAATTCAACGGCCTTCTCCATGTCGCCTTCGGTAGCGGCCAGAGCCTTCTTGCAATCCATCATGCCGGCACCGGTGCTCTCTCTTAACTCTTTTACCATTGCTGCGGTAATTGCTGCCATAAGATTATACCTCCTCAGTGTACTCTACTGCGTAGTCAGCGTCAGTCATCTCTACGGGATCCTCAGATACACCCTGGTTAGCCTCGATAACAGCGTCAGCCATCTTGCCAACGATCAGCTTAACGGCGCGGATAGCGTCGTCGTTACCAGGAATAACGTAATCCAGCTCCTCGGGGTCGCAGTTGGTATCAGCGATACCGATCAGAGTGATACCCAGGTTGTGAGCTTCCTGTACACAGATCTTCTCCTTCTTAGGGTCAACTACGAAGATAGCATCGGGGATACGGGTCATGTTCTTGATACCGCCCAGATTCTTCTCCAGCTTGTCCCATTCCTTCTTCAGCTCGATAACTTCCTTCTTAGGCAGAACATCGAAAGTTCCGTCCTCAGCCATCTGCTCGATCTGACGCAGTCTGGCGATACGGCTCTGGATGGTCTTGAAGTTGGTCAGCATACCACCTAACCATCTCTCGTTTACGAAGTACATACCGCAACGCTCTGCTTCGGTCTTAACAGCATCCTGAGCCTGCTTCTTGGTACCAACGAAAAGGATGGTGC
>JAFYLG010000142.1 GCA_017537225.1 Lachnospiraceae bacterium | reverse complement strand
TGACTGCGGGTTCCTTTGCCCATCTCTGCCAGGTATTTATCCAGTCGCATTGGTTTCATTCTTTACTCCTCGCACTATTATCGAGTAATTTTATAAATATCTTTATCGGTGGCTGCTGCCTGTACATTATACAATACCAGCAGATCGGTCACGCCATATTCCTCTACCACACGACTGATCGGCATGTTTAAATAACGCAGATCCACTACTACTACACGGTCATAATGCTCGGCAGCATAAGGAATGAAACAGTTAGCAAAGGAATCCTTTACTACCAGAAGCACATTCTCAGGCTCTGTTACCCCTTCTCTCGTGATATCCAGCAGGGCATCGTTGCCGCCCAAGAACAAAGCATACTTATCACGAACGTCCAGCTTGGACCAATCGTAAAATCCGGTCGTCTCATTCATCTGATTGTGCAGCAAAGTCACCTGAGTCTGAGGCTCGTAAACAGAGATCACGTCCTGCTGGCCTGCTGTGTGCAATTTGGAATAGGTGGTTCCTTCAAACGCCTCAGACACCACCTTCAAACCAGGGTCTGCCAGAGGAGTCAATCCCAAGGTATTTGCCCATTGCTGGTACACATAGAACGCTCCCTGGGTGGTCCAATGATGGTCAGTACGATAGTAAATGTATTCATTCTGATGGTCTTTCAGGATGGATTCCGCATCCATGACCAAAGAATCCTCCAGCCATGTACCGGACATAGCCTCCAACTCCTCCGCCAGCTTCTCTTTTACCAACTGACGCACCTGTTCTACATACAGAGACTGATCATAAGGCATGGCATAGGCCGGCAGTTTGTCCGTCAGGATCTGGCTGGCCGTAGGCACCAACAACATGCGCACATGTCCCAGTCCCAATTCTCTGGCATATTTCACCAGACCTTCTGCCAGAAATTCCACATTTTTCACTGCCTGCTCTCCTTCAAAATCAGAAGCAGGATGATTGACGATCAGATAGTCGTCCTTGCCCAAAAACACATCCTTGGTCTCTACTTTACCAAGCAGCTTCTCCACCTGGGTCTTGAAACCGATCCACTTGTCTCGAACAGGAAACTGGTCTGTAATATAGGTCTCGTATTTCTGAGTATAGCTGTCTTTTCTGTCAAACAATGACTCCAGGCTAAAAGTGGGCTTGGAAGCCAGAAAACGATTTTCCGTATCGGAATAGGACTGCTCCGGAGTCAACATGCTCCACAGCATCCCGCCAAAAATCATCACCACGAACATGGCGATGGGGATCCAAACATTTTTCTTCATCGTCATGTCCTCCTAAAATCTAAAATACAGGAACGGATTGTAAGTGGCATCTACCAGATAAGCCGTGCACACGACAAACATGGCCATTGCTGCCAGGCTCCACAGGATCTGCCATGCAGTACTGCCTGCTGTAGACACTTCTCTATGTGCTTCTGTTGCTTCCGCTTCGATCTGAGCGCCTCCACTGAGCCCGTTTCGCACCTTGCCTGCCAGACGAGCAGGAAGTGGCGTTGCGCCCACGGCACAGAGGATCAGCATGATGCCATAGTTACGAAGCAGATACAGTGTGGTGGAATTTAAGAAAGGAACACCTCCCATAGTGGCAGTCTCACCTACTCGCAGACCAAACATAGAGGCAAAGTATCCCAAACCTCCCTGACCATCTACGCTGGCAAAAATGACCCAGCTGATCAGCACTAAAAACATAGTGTAGATCCACCCCACTGCCTTGGGTGCATTTTGCAGACGCTTCAGCAAAAACTGCTTTTCAATGATCAGTAGGACACCAAAATATACACCCCACAGCAGGAAGTTTACATTGGCACCGTGCCAGATACCGGTCAGCATCCACACGATAAAAATGTTGCGCATCTGAGCCACCGGTCCCTTGCGGTTGCCGCCCAGAGGAATGTAAACATACTCTCTAAACCAGGTTCCCAAAGAGATGTGCCAACGACGCCAAAACTCTGTGATGCTGCGGGAAATATAAGGATAATTAAAGTTCAAATCAAAATGGAATCCCATCATCTGACCCAGACCTCTGGCCATATCCGAATAACCGGCAAAGTCAAAGTAGATCTGCAGACCAAAAGCCACTGCTCCCAACCAGGAAGTCAGCACAGACATGTTGGCCACAGGAAGAGCCGCTACGGTATCCCAGAGCATACCGATATTGTTGGCCAGCAGAACTTTTTTGCCCAGACCTACCATGAAGAGAGCTACACCGTTGGCAAACTCTTCCGGTGTCTCCTGACGATGATTCAACTCATCGGCTACCGTCTGATAACGGACGATAGGGCCTGCGATCAACTGGGGGAACATGGCCACATAAGCACCAAAATCGATCATATTCTTTTGCAGCTTGGCATCACCGCGATAGATGTCAATACTGTAGGACATGGTCTGGAAGGTATAGAAGGAAATACCGATGGGCAAAGGAAGTCCCACGGTGGGGATGGATGAGCCCACGATGGCATTGACTGACTGGATCAAAAAGTCTGTATACTTAAAGACACACAGCAAGGTCAGATTGATGACCATGGCAGAGATCAAAGCCGCCTTGGCTTTCCGCTGATTGCCCTGTTCTTTGGCTTTGGTAATGATCCATCCATGGGTAAAATCTACCGCTGTAGAAAACAGCATCAGTACCACATAAACCGGCTCACCCCAGGCATAGAAAATAAGACTGCTGACAAACAAAATGGCATTGCGAAAACGCTTGGGCGCCACAAAATACAACAGCAGAACGATGGGCAAAAATCGAAACAAAAACAATAAACTACTGAAAATCATAATCTCTTTCCTTTAGTAAAACAGCATTCTTTCACACAATTCTCTATACGAGTATGCTGTTTTATTCTTTATAATTGATCCGCAGCAATGCGATCTCCTCCGCATATCCCGGCAACTCATTGGGAGTCTCCAGAAAGAAGGGAAGATGGCGAAGTTTCGGATGATTGGTGATCTGCAGGAAGGTATTCAGCCCCAATGATCCAGCGCCGATTTTTTCATGGCGGTCTTTATGACTTTCGAAGGGGTTCTTGCTATCATTTAAATGAATCGCCTTCAAGCGCTCCAGGCCTACGATACGGTCAAACTCCTCCAGCACCTCATCCAAATGATCTACGATATCATAACCCGCATCATACACATGACAGGTATCCAGGCAAACGCCCATATGCTCCGGGTATTTGACACGATCGATAATGGCCCGCAGTTCTTCAAAACGACTGCCCACCTCAGTACCTTTGCCGGCCATAGTCTCCAGCAGTACCGTAGTGGTCATATCTTCGCTCATAGCCTGATCCAGGCACTGGGCGATCAGCTCTACCGCTGCGTCTACTCCCTGGCCCACATGGCTTCCGGGATGAAAATTGTACATCTGACCGGGGATCTGCTCCATGCGCTGAATATCATCTGCCATGGTCTCCCAGGCGAACTCTCTGGTACGTCCTTCCTTGGCGCAAGCATTTAAAGTGTAGGGGGCATGAGCCAGGATCACCGGAAACTCATGCGCCTTGGCATACTCCTGATATGCCTGAATGTCCGCCGGATCCAGAGCCTTGGCTTTGCCACCTCTGGGATTGCGGGTAAAAAACTGAAAGGTATTGGCCCCAATGGACGTAGCTTCCCGGCCCATATGGAGAAATCCTTTGGTGGATGACAAATGACATCCTATTGTTAACATATCATTACTCCTTATTTTTCTTCTACGATCTTACCATCGATCAGAACATACTTCACGTTGGTAGACACTTCAAATGGACATCCATCCGTGATCACCACATCTGCATCTTTGCCCACTTCCAGAGAGCCAACACGATCTTCCACCCCAATATGCTTGGCAGGGTTGATTGTGATGGCCTGCAATGCTGCAAAAGGATCCATACCTGCCTGTACTGCCAAACCGGCACACAGAGGCAGATATTGCTGGGGAATCACAGGGGAATCCGTGATGATAGATACCTGACAACCGGCAGCTGCCAGTACACCGGGCGTCACCCAACTCTTATTGCGCAGTTCAAATTTTGTTGCGCTGGTCAAAGTGGGACCTACTGCCATAGGTACATTTTCCTTGGCCAGTTCTTCCACGATCAAATGGCCCTCTGTCACATGCTCCAGGGTGATCTTCACACCAAACTCTTTGGCAATACGCAATGCAGTAAAAATGTCATCGGTAGCATGAGCATGAGCCTTTAAAGGCATCTCCCCGCGGATCACAGGCTGCAGGGCTTCCATCTTCATGTCAAATGCAGGCTTCTTTGCAGGATCTACCTTGGCCAGTTCCAGCTTTTCACCATATTCTCTGGCCTTAAATAACATTTCACGCAATTTGGCTGCAGTGGACATACGGGTACTGTTTCCTTTGTCACGATAGCAGCGTTTAGGATTCTCACCAAACGCGCATTTCATGGCTGCTGCTTCTTTGATCATCATATTTTCTACACGGCATCCAACGGTCTTTAATACGGTAAAAGTACCGCCCAGCACGTTAGCACTGCCGGGACCTGTGCAGACACAGGTAACACCGGCCTCTCTTGCCAGAGCAAAGGCAGGGTCCATCGCCTTGACACCATCCATACCACGCATCTGAGGACAGGCAATGTCTCCCATCTCATTATAATCTTTTCCCTCATAACCTATACCGTATCCATCCAGACCAATATGACCATGAGCCTCGACAAAACCAGGATATACTTCCAGCCCGGATGCCTCAATGATCTTTGCATCCATCACAGACACACATTCCTCTCCCTCTCGCAAAATCTCAACGATCTTGCCGTCCTGGATCATAATATCACCGATAAAAGGTTCTTTTTCTATAGCATTATGGATCAAACCGCCTTTGATAATAAGCATTCTTTTGCCTCCTAAGCATATGTTTGCGTTTTGTGATGTAATTTTTAATTCAAATCCAATAGAGACTTATCTTTTTATTTCCGTAAGAGCGTACATCTATCCCGTCTATCATAGCAAAAAACTGTCTTTAGAGCAATCCCTAAAGACAGTCGATGTGATTAAGATTCTCTAAAGATTTTATTCCAAGTATATAAAAAAACCGGAAGGTCAAAAGACCTTCCGGTAATGTATCCCTGATGCAGGGATATTATACATTATAGAATTTCATATACCAAACAAACGTAAAGACAACGCCAATGAAGAGGAAGATAAGTCCTGTTACAAGAATATGTCTGTTGTTATGCTCTTTGGCTTCGCGAATTTTACGTGCACGGTAATCGCGATATAACTCATGTTTTGCTCTACCCATAGGGATAAAAAACAGCACAACATTTCTGAGAACGAATCCGATACCTATCAGTGCACCTTCGCCGCTGATATACATCATACATGCAAACAATGTCATCAGTATACCTGCCACAAAGAAAGCATCTGCTAAGATCTGGATATTTACCGCTGCACTATCTGTGAAAAAGCCTTTTGACCAAATAACGCAGAAGGCGATCACTGCCTCAATGCCGACACATACAGCATAATCTATCCAATTTGAATTATTTTCCTGTTTCAATGCTTCTAACCGTCCTACTTGATCTGTTCCTTATATTTCTTCTCTTCGATGTCGTTGCAGTGTACGAAATGGCCGGGAGTGATCTCACGGAAGGAAGGCTCACTTACGGAGTAATCGTGCTCTGCGATAGGATTGTAATGAATTCTTGTACGCTGCTTCTCATATACAGGGTCAGGCAGAGGGATCGCTGACAGCAGAGATTTGGTATAAGGATGCAGAGGATTCTTAAAGAGCTCATCGGAATCAGCCAGCTCTACCATCTTACCAAAATACATAACACCGATACGATCGGAGAAGTACTTTACTACCGACAGGTCATGGGCGATAAACAGAATGGTAAGACCCATGCTCTCACGCAGATCATTCAGCAGATTGATTACCTGTGCCTGAATGGATACGTCCAGTGCAGAAATAGGCTCATCGGCGATGATCATCTCAGGCTGCATAACAACTGCTCTGGCGATACCGATACGCTGACGCTGACCACCGGAGAATTCGTGAGGATAACGATCGGCATGCTCACGCACCAGACCAACGGTCTCCAGAATATCATAAACCTTTTCGTCGATGTATTCCTGATCAGTGATACCCTTGATCACAAGGCCCTCAGCGATAATATCACGTACGGTCATACGAGGATCCAGGGAAGCAATAGGATCCTGGAAAATCATCTGGATCTGGGTGATCAGTTTGCTCTTCTTTGCTACCTTACAGCGGTTCTCATATTCCTTTTTCAGAGTAGCCAGCTTCTTACTATCACCGGCAACCTCTGCTTCGCGGAACTTCTGAGCATACTCTGCCTCCAGAGCCTCCAGAAGGGACTGCACATACTGCTTGTCCACATCCTTGCTGCTGGACTTTGCGCTCTTGATCAGAGCGCGATTCTCATCCACGATAGCTCCCAGTTCTTCGTTGATCTTCTTGATCTCTTCCTGAATCTGAGTTCTTCTCTCGGCGCTTACATTCTTTTCAGCACGCAGCTCCTTGATCTTCTTGGAAGCATCCGTACGAGCCTTCTTGATGGCATCCTCGTAAGAACGAGTACCGGCACCAATTCTCTGGCCCTTGAAATATACATTACCCGAGGTAATGTTGTACAGCTTGATGATGGAACGGCCGGTAGTGGTCTTGCCGCAGCCAGACTCACCTACCAAACCGAAAGACTCACCTTTCTTGATCTCAAAGCTTACATCATCAACAGCTTTCAGATCCTTACGACCCAGTTTGAAATACTGACAAAGGTGGTCTACTTTCAACAATACTTCAGAATTATTATTCAATGTTGCCACCTCTTTCTTTCATACGCTGAATACGCTCGGTAATGATCTTGGGCATTTCTACCTTGGGTGCATTGGGATGCAGCAGCCAGGTTGCAGCGAAGTGTGTAGGAGAAACCTCATACATAGGAGGCTGCATCTCAAAATCGATCTCCATTGCATACTTATTACGTTCTGCAAACGCGTCGCCCACAGGAGGATAAATCATATTGGGAGGAGTACCAGGGATGGCATCCAACTTTTCATTGGTATCCAGATCGGGCATGGAAGCCAGCAGCGCCCAGGTATAAGGATGCTGAGGATTATAGAAAATCTCTTCTGCTGTGCCGTACTCTACTACCTTACCGGCATACATAACAGCGATTCTGTCTGCCATATTTGCAACAACACCCAGATCGTGGGTAATGAAGATAATGGACAGATTACGCTCACGCTTCAGTCGGTTGATCAGTTCAAGGATCTGTGCCTGAATGGTAACGTCCAGTGCAGTAGTAGGCTCGTCACAAATCAGGATATCAGGGTTAGCAGACAGTGCGATAGCGATTACGATACGCTGACGCATACCACCGGAGAACTCAAAAGGATACTGACGATAACGCATTCTTGCCTCAGGAATACCAACTTCTTCCATCAGTTTGATTGCTTTTTCCTTTGCATTCTGCTTGGTCAGCTTATAAACTACCTGAGATGCTTTGCCCTTCAGGTAATCAATGATTTCCAGACAACGCTTGTCTACATCAAAACTATCTGCTGCAGCCACATCGGCCTGGAACTTATCCATTACTCTGGTAAGAACCTTCACGATAATTTCGATCTGCTTCTCAGGCTCTACAACAGACTTGGGAACAACCTTCCACTCTACCTTCTTACCCTTTGCCAGCAGTCTCTCTCTCTCGGCAGTCTGACGGGCGAAACGAGCTTCTTCCTTGGGATTATTCTTAATGTAGAAGAAATACTTCTCCACTTCTCTGTGAATCGCATCACCAAAGGTATAGGCTACGTTATCCTTAACAATGGCAAGAGAATCGATGGCAGCAAGAACACTGGCATTTACCTTCTTGCAGACTGCTTCTGCTTCCTGTGAAGTAAAGGAACCTGCTTTGAAGAACGCGATGGATTCCTCCAGTGCTTTGATATCCAACCAAGAAAGAGGGCGAGTTGCAAGTACGTGGTGTGAACGTGATGATGGGCTACTACAAGAACGAGCAAGCTACCAAAGAGAC
>JAFYLG010000141.1 GCA_017537225.1 Lachnospiraceae bacterium | reverse complement strand
GTAGGCGGCGCTCAGGTGTCTGAGAAACACGCCGGTTTTGTGATCAATTGCGGGGGAGCTACCGCCGCCGATGTGATGGCTCTGTGTCAGGCAGTGAAGGAAAAGATTTTCCAGAATGTCGGCGTAGAACTGGAGATGGAAGTGGAAAAGATAGGAGGACGGACATGTCATTTTCCTCCAATGTAAAGGACGAACTGGCGGAAGCTTACAGCAGCGCCCGTCATTGTCAGATCGCGGAGATCGCTGCCATGCTCAGCATGGATGGTCAGATTTTGGGAGAAGAACGAGGCCATTTGGTGGTGGTCCTTCATACGGTAAATCTGGCTGTGGCAAAAAAGTACTTTACTTTGTTGAAAAAAACATTTAATATAAGTGCTAAGGTGTCTGTAAGACGTAGTGCATTTTTGCAAAAGAATGGTATCTATACCATTGTGGTGACTAATCGGGAAGATGTGAGACGTATTTTGGATGCAACCAGGATGATGCCCTTGGACGAGCCGGGACAGTGGATCCCCAGTGGGATGGTGCTGCAGAAAGACTGCTGCCGCAGAAATTTCCTGCGAGGCGCCTATCTGGCCAGTGGTTCCATGAGCAATCCGGAGAAGGGCTATCACTTTGAGATCGCCTGTACTATGCGCCAAAAGGCAGAGCAGCTTCGAGAAGTATTGGCATCCTTTGGGGTGGATGCTAAGATCATTCTGCGAAAAAAATATCATGTCCTCTATGTCAAGGAGGGCGATCAGATCGTGGATATCTTAGGGATCATGGCAGCTCATGTAGCTCTCATGGAACTGGAAAATATCCGCATCCTCAAGGGGATGCGCGAGGCGGTCAATCGTCAGGTCAACTGCGAGACTGCCAATCTGAGCAAGACGACTTCAGCTGCTTTTGAGCAGATAAGCGATATACAACTGATCCAGCAAAAGCTGGGCCTGGACAGCCTTCCGGAGCCTCTTCGGGAGACCGCACAGACCCGTTTGAACTATCCGGATGTCTCCTTAAAGGAACTGGGCAGTCTGTTGGATCCACCGGTGGGTAAATCCGGTGTTAATCATCGTCTGCGAAAGCTGAAGGAAATAGCAGACAGCTTACGAGTGAACGAGGAGGAAGTATCATGTTGACTAAGAATATCACAGTTGATCTGCCAGCCAATCAGGAAGCCAGACCCGTGGCAATGATCGTGCAGGTGGCCAGCCGCTATGACAGCAGAGTACATATGGAGAGCGGCAATGTTCGTGCAAATGTCAAGAGTATTATGGGAATGATGGCCTTTGGCCTGAAGAATGGCATGGAAGTGTGCGTGACTGCGGAAGGCAGTGACGAGGCTGCCGCTGTAGAGGCTGTTGCCAGACAGCTGACCAGTGCCGCTGAATAAAGATGATACGAGGGGCGTTGCTGCTGACGACAGTGACGCCTCGTTTTTTGTGGAAGATACGATATCTCGATCGTTCCCCGGTCTAAGGGAGAATGGTTGGATGACGGATAGAGAGGAAATAAAAATGGAATGTAAAACCAACCGATCTCAATTGATAGCTTATCAGGGCAAGCGTTATCTGCTCTTTGGAAGCAATGTGATCCTGTTTGCGCTGGGCTGCGTGTCCATGGTCAAAGGCTGGGTACCGGATGCAGTACGAGGTCTGATGGCTATCGCCCTGGTGATCCTGGCAGCCTGCCTGATCCCCAGTTTTCTGCTCCTGATCGATGGTCTGGCCATCTCAGGGACACAGAGACTGTTTCTTACCGATGGTACTTTGTTATATTGCACCTGGGACGCCGACAATGGTGTTATGGGAGCCAAGCATCGCTTCTACAAGATCTGGAAGGTATCTGACTACCAGGTGAAGAAAGACCAGATCGATGTGGTAGCTTTTGTATGGTATGCAGAAAAAGTGATGCATCGAGATGATTTCCCGGCAGAAGATGGCCGATTGGGAGATCTGACCACCATCTTTGAAAATGCGGAGCGCTGCAAGAGAGAATTTGCCATCCGCCGCACGTTAGACAATGAGGAAGCCATCCTGGCTATGCTGGAGAGCCGCAAGGCTGAGGCTGCTTCTGTAGAGTAGATAAAAAAGAAGTATCTGTTGGAAAACCTAATTGCTGTGTCAATTTGGCGAAAAACAGATACTTCTTTTTTTGTACCGGTTTATTTTTCAGCAGCTATCAAAGAAAACTCTGTGGTCACCAGATCGGCGTAAGGAACTTTTGCAGGCAGCTCACCTGCCTCGGCCAGAATATTCTGCAGCAGATCAAAACTGTTTTCTTCAAAGACGGTATCCGCTTTCCAGGTATCCTGAGCCAGATAACGTTCCACAATGACAGCGATGGTGGCTTCGTCAGTCTCGGGAAACTGTGGGGCGATAACGGCAGCGATCTCCTGGGCGGTGTGGGTATTTACATAGTCCAGACCTTTTTGAATGGCATTGGTAAAGCCCTGGATGATGTCAGGATGAGATTCCAAATAGCTTTTCTGGGCGCTGTAGGCAGTGTAGGGCACATAACCGCTGGCTTCGCCGAGGGAGGCCACCACATAGCCATTGCCCTCCTGTTCCAGCAAAGTGGCGTAGGGTTCAAACTCCACGGTGTAATCGGCATTACCACCGGTAAAGGCGGCAGCAGTCAGGCCAAAGGAGATGCTTTGGTCGATGGTCAGATCCGTATCAGGGTCCAGGCCGTGTTTTTTCAGGATGTACTCAAAGACCATTTGAGGCATTCCTCCCTTGCGGCCACCCAATACAGTGGTACCAGTCAGATCAGCCCAGGCAAAATTCTCCACAGGGTTTCGAGATACCAGGAAGTTGCCTGCACGCTGGGTCAGCTGAGCAAAGTTGATCACATAGTCAGTGGCTCCTTCTGCATAGACGTAGATACTGGCTTCCGAACCCATAAATCCGATATGGGCATCCCCCGAGATCAGAGAGGTCATGACTTTGTCGGCACCTCCGGCGTTGATCAAAGTCAGGTCGATACCTTCTTCCTCAAAATAGTCCAGTTCTATGGCAGCATACTGAGGAGCATAGAAGATGGAGTGGGCTACTTCGCTGAGGGTCACGTGGGTGAGGTCGCTATCGGAGCCGCAACCCACCCCCAGACTGGATAAGAGCAGTACCAGCGCTATGGTACATGCCATGATTTTTTTCATAAGAAACCTCCGCAAAACGATTGATACTACAGGATATGTAAAAGTGAGTCCGGGGTGAAAATAATTTGTATAGAATTTTATAGAGATACGATCAGTGCTCCTTGAAAAGAAGACAGGCAATATGTTATGATGAGGTTTGGATAGAATTTTTATAGAATGGATAGATTCTCATAGGAGAAGGATATTTTGTTAGGAGAAGAGCAAAAGGAGGAATCGGAGATGAAATATGTTGTGGATACTCATTCTCATACCATTGCCAGTGGACATGCCTACAATACCTTGTCGGAGATGGCAGCAGCAGGTAAGGCGGCAGGATTGCAGGCGTTGGCGGTGACGGATCATGCTCCCGGTATTCCCGGTACCTGCGAGGAGATCTATTTTTGGAATTTCAAGGCCATTGACCGCAATGCCTATGGCATCGAATTGCTGATGGGCTGTGAGACGAATATTTTGGATTATAACGGCACCATCAGTCTTAGTAAGAGGGGCCTGGAACGTTTGGATATCTGTCTGGCCAGTATCCATGATCTGTGCTATACGGTAGGGTCCAAGGCGGAAAACACCCGTGCTTACTGTAAGGCCATGGAAAATCCCTATGTGGATATCATTGGTCATCCCGATGATGGCCGCATTCCCGTGGATTATGAAGAACTGGTTCGCTGTGCCAGGGATACAAGCAAGCTGCTGGAATTAAATGATTCATCTCTGCATCCTCTGGGCAGCCGCAAGGGAGGCCACGAGAATATGAAGACTATGTTGGCATTGTGCGAACGATACGGAGTGTCAGTTTCTCTGGGCAGTGATGCTCATTTCTTTGACCAGGTGGGACGTTTTACCAGAGTACAGGAGATCATCGACGCGGTGCATTTTCCTGAAGAGTTGATCGTAAATACCTCTGTAGAAAAATTAAAAAAACATCTTCATAAATTTTCTTAAAAAAAGACTGGACTTTCAGAATTTAATGTGTTAAAATATCAAAGAGTCACGCGGTGACTTGATAAAGCTGCACAGTCAGCTAGTATGGGAGGACACGATGAACAAGAAGATTAAGACTAAAGCGGTGGATCATTTGTTCCAGGCTGTACTGTCGCTGGAGTCCGTTGAGGAGTGCTATGCCTTTTTCGAGGATGTTTGTACCGTAAATGAGCTGCTCTCCTTATCTCAGCGCTATGAGGTAGCTAAGATGCTGAGAGAAAAAAAGACCTATTTAGAGATTGCAGAGCAGACCGGTGCGTCTACTGCTACGATCAGCCGTGTGAATCGTTCTTTGAATTATGGTAACGATGGCTACGATATGATTTTCGAGAGATTGAACAAAGAGTGATCCAGCACAAATTAAGGTAACGCAAACAAAACAGCCCCGGAATCCGGGGCTGTTTTTACGTTGGATCATATCGATGATACCGTTTATTCTTCGCGATGTTTTTTGGATGCCTTTTTGGCAGATGTTTTTTCGACAGCTTTCTCCTCGGCCATCTCGTCAATAAGGAACTCGATCATCTGCTTTTTCATGTAGACATCAAAACTGAGCAGGCTGATAAAGGCAAAACGCTGCAATTCTTCCCGCTCCTGGTCACTGACATCGGCATCCATAAAGGTATGAGAAGCTTTGTCCAGAGCGGCCTTGGCTTCTGCATAGAGCAGTTCTTTTTCCGGACGGGCCATGGAGAATACTTCTGTGTAAATATCCGTCAGATTCAAACCGTGATCGGCGTTAAAGTAGCGGTCACACAGAGGCTGCATCAGAGTCTGGATATCACCGATGGAAAGCAGGTTTTTGTAGTAGTAGATGAAGATCAGCATCAACATATGTTCCCGGGAATATTTTTTCTTTACGGGAGGAGGCAGCAAATCATTTTTTGCATAGTTGTTGATCATGGTCTTGGTCAGGATCTTATCGTCTTCATGACGCTTGGCATTTTCCAGGTGATGTTCCATGAAGGTGGTCACCTGATCCATGTACAGTTCGATCCCGGGGATATCCTCGGGATGGATATATTTTTGGGAAGCGGCTCGCTCCATCAAAATCTGAAATAATTCATCGTTGCTTTTCATAGTATCACCTCTGCACCCTATTATATAGTATTTAAAACTTTATGACAAGTAAAAAGTGGCATCATCAAAGAAAATCACCGGTAATACAGTGGTCCGGGAGACAAAAATGTTTTGAGCCGGGCTTTTCCATGAGAGATCGTCACAGAGACGGCTCCACCACTGGCAGTCACATAGCAGGTGGCCCCGGAATCTTCTGTACGGGAGAGCATGGTGGGATGAGGATGACCGTAGCGATTGCGGACCCCGCAGGAGACAATGACAGCCTGAGGGTGCAGTTGGGTCAATAGGGCCTGGCTGGTGGCAAAGTTGGAACCGTGGTGACCTGCTTTGAGGATGTGACAGGTCAGGTTCTGCTCCTGCAGGTAATCAAGCAGCAGTTTTTCTCCATCCTTTTCGCAGTCACCGGTAAAAAGGATATGGATCTCCTGATATTGGAGTAATAAAACCTGAGATGCGGTGTTCAGATCCTGATACAGAGAAGAATGAGGATGGGAGGGAGATACCGGGGCCAGACAGGTCAAAGTCAGCTCTTCTTCCTGCCAGGACATGCCCTGAGAAAAATAGAGAATAGGGACCTGATAAGAGGTCAGCAGGGTGATGGCGTGCTGATAGGATGGGGAAGATACCAGTGAGTCAGGTAAAGCGGGCAGGATCGCAGTGCCGATACTACCGCCCAGATCCAGCCATTGGACGATACCGTTGAAGTGATCTTCATCTGTGTGGGAGAGAAAAACATAGTCCAGGTGATCCACTCCCTGAGATTCCAAAAAGGGGAGTAGTCGTTCTTCTGCCATCCGGTCAAGATCGCTGCTGCCGCTGTCGATCAGGATGGTGGTACCCTTTGGCGTTTCAAGAAAGGCACAGTCTCCCTGCCCTACATCCAGGAAAGTTACAGACAGGGAGCGATGAGGAAGAGGCAGAAGTAAAATAGCCAACAATGTGATGAGTACAAGAGGGGCGATTCGCTGTTTTCGCAGGCAAACCAGCCCCAGAACACAGTAGTAGAGGGAGATGCGTAAAAGTGTGGGGCGCCCGATCAGAGCAGAGGCGTGAGGGAGAGTCATGCTTGCCTGACATAGCAGGTCATATATCTGCAGGATCCATCGGCAAGGGATGAGGAACCAGGTGGCAGCTACAGAGGATAAGGCAGGAAACAGCGCTGTCAGCCACAGACCTGCGGCACCCAATAAGAAGAGAGGTGTGGTCAGAGGCAGGACCAACAGATTTAATAAAAGGCTATATAAGGGATAACGAAAGAAGTGATAAAGGGTGATGGGCAAAAGTGTAAGCTGGAGCCCCAGACTAAAGAGAAGGGGAGACGCTTTTTTTGAGGCAGAGGAGCTGTCTGTGGTCAGGGAAGGACACACCAGATGGATCCCTAGTACTGCACCAAAGGACAGCTGAAAGTTTGCCTGAAACAACAGGGCAGGGGATTGCCATAGAAGAAGGATCCCTGCCAGAGAGAGGGCAGACAAAGAATCATAAGTACGCCCTAACAGTGGGGCTGCAGTCAGACAGAGAAACATGACTACGGCACGACCGGCAGATATGCCACCGCCACATAGCTGCCAGTACAACAGGATCAAAAGAGAGGCTGTCAGGCCCCGTAGCCACAGGGGGAGGTACATCTTTTTAGTCAGGAGTATCACGGTGCCTCCCAACAGGCTGACATGAAGACCGCTGACGGTAAGGATATGAAGGATGCCTCCGTCCTGATATTGCTTTTTGGTGTCTTCCTCCAGAAGGGTCTTGTCACCCAGCAAAAGGGCAGTCAGTAAAGCAGCGGTCTCGGTATCGGGGCCGCACAATTGCTGCAGGTGCTGGGTCAAGGATTCTCTCAGAGTCAAAAGAGACTGGCGCAAGGGCAGGATGGTGGAGGCGGTAACGGATACGTTTTTTGCATAAACGCGATAAGAAATACGCTGAGATTTGTAATAACCATACCAGTCAAAATTGCCCGGATTGCGGGCAGGAGAAAAAGAAGAAAGACTTCCTTCTACGGACAGCTGATTGCCGGCTTGCAGAGGAACAGTAGATTCTTCCGTAGTCACCAAAAGACGAGAACAGTGATAGGACTGCTCTTTGTGGCGGATCAGACATTCGGTCAACAGCAAGGACCAACCGTTGGCCTGATGGTGGTAGGTTTGCAGTTGTCCGGTTACAGTAACAGAATAATATTGTCCCTGAGGAAAAATCGGGTCGGGTTCATAGGCGTGTGGATAAAGAAAGCAAATGAACAGAGAAGTCAGGGCAAAAAGAAAAAGCAAAGGTCGTTTCATAAAACCTCCTGAATTTTAAATCGGAAGGCGAAAGATGTGTTCGCGCGGGGATGGAGTACGGGCCAGTCATAAAGGGAACAGGCTTCTTCATATAGTGTAGGAGCAATAAGACAGCGGAGGCCGCCGATGAGACGCAGAAGACAGAAAAAAAGGAAGAGGAAGGGCAATGCTACCGTGTTGGCGGTTCTTTTTTTATTGTGGGCAGGAAGCATAGGGACGGATCTGCTGCCGGGAAGGGCAGTATGGCAGGAACCATCGGTGTCAGAACTATTGTG
>JAFYLG010000014.1 GCA_017537225.1 Lachnospiraceae bacterium | reverse complement strand
TATGTATCTACCATCTACGGTCGTCGCCGCCCTGTCCCTGAGTTAAAGTCGTCGAATTTCATGCAGAGAAACTTTGGCGAACGTATCGCCATGAACAGCCCCATCCAGGGAACTGCGGCTGACATTATGAAGATCGCTATGATCCGAGTGGACCGTCGTCTTCGTGCAGAAGGTCTGCAGGCACGCATAATATTGCAGGTACACGATGAACTATTGATCGAAACTCCCGTGGCAGAGCAGGAGATCGTTCAGAAACTGCTTCAGGAAGAAATGGAGGCAGCTGCCGACCTGGCCGTGACTCTGGAAGTGGATGTAAATGTAGGCAACAGTTGGTTCGAGACGAAATAGAAAGCAATAGGTAGTATACATGAGTGTACGTAAGACCCAGGCGACTGATTTTTCTAAAGGAAAGATCAGTCGCTGCATCATCGAACTGGCCATCCCTATGACCATGGCTCAGTTAGTCAATCTTTTATATAACATCGTAGACCGCATGTACATTGGCAAGATTCCGCAAACAGGAGACCTTGCCTTGACTGGCCTGGGAATTTGTTTCCCTATCATCATGATTTTGGGCGCCTTTGCAAATCTGTTTGGTATGGGTGGTGCACCTTTATTCTCTATTGAGCGAGGTGCAGGAAATGAGGAAGAGGCCGGACGTATCATGGGGACCTCCTTTGCCATGCTTCTTATTACAGGAACTGTGCTGATGGTTCTCTGCCTGACCGCCTTACGCCCTTTGTTGTATCTCTTTGGCGCCAGCGATGTCACTTATCCCTATGCCAGAGATTACGCGGTGATCTATCTCTGTGGCACTCTGTTTGTAATGATCAGTCTGGGTATGAATGGCTTTATCAACGCCCAGGGCTTTGGACGCATCGGTATGCTGACTTCGGTCGTTGGTGCGGTTACCAATATTATTTTAGATCCCATTTTCATCTTTCTCTTAGATATGGGCGTGCGAGGAGCAGCCCTGGCTACCGTTATCAGCCAGGGTTTGTCAGCTGCATGGGTACTGCGTTTCCTCACCGGTAAACAAACCGATTATAAGATCCGTCGTGACTATATGAGGATCGAGTTGCCACGTCTTAAGAGCATCACTGCCCTGGGGCTTACCGGTTTTATGATGCAGGCCACCAACAGTGCGGTGCAGATCTCCTGTAACAATATGCTGCAGTCCTACGGTGGTGACTTATACGTAGGCGTTATGACTGTTATGACCTCCATCCGTGAAATCTTCAATATGCCGGTCATGGGACTGACCAACGCATCCCAGCCGGTGATCAGCTTTAACTATGGTGCCAAGGAGTATGGACGAGTGCGACAGGCTATTAAGTTTGTTTCCATTGTCTGTGTCTGCAGTTGTCTGCTGTTTTGGGGAATGATTTTTGTGTTTCCTGAGTTTTTTGTACAGATATTCAATGACAAACCGGAGTTGGTGGAAGCCTGCGTCCATGCCGCCAAGATTTATTTCTTTGGCCTGTTCCTGATGGCCCTCCAGTGTGCCGGACAGAGTACCTTTGTGGCACTGGGCAAAGCGAAAAAAGCTGTATTTTTCTCAATATTCCGTAAAATAGTCATTGTAGTACCGCTGACACTTATGCTGCCTCGTTTCATGGGAATCGATGGTGTTTTCTGGGCTGAGCCCATTTCCAATCTGATCGGTGGTGTAGCTTGCTATGTGACTATGCTGGCTACGGTACTGCCGGAGTTAAAGCGCTTAGAAAGAGAAAAGTTTTAGGGACTGAAACACTAGATATACTGGATATGTTGATTCATTGGCTTATATATGTATCATGGAAATATTACATGGAGGTCATGTAGATCATGAAAGAAAAACTCTACATTATCCCTGTGAAAGATGCCCTCCGTGCTCACGATGAATGTCCTTTCTGCCATATGGAGCGCAGTTTGGAGCAGAGTGCTCTGGACAGTGTGCTTGGTTCCGGTTGCTCTTATATGGAGAGTGATGTGCGCCAGGTGACGGACCGTGAAGGATTTTGTCGGGATCATTTTCGCAAGATGTTTGCCTATGGCAATGCGTTGGGTAATTCTTTGATTTTGGAGACTCATCTACGACGTTTGAAGAAGGACCTACAGAAGGAGATGAAACACTACAGTGACAATGGTAAGTCCGGTAAATTGAGCCTGATGGGACGTTTTCGTGTCAGTAGCTCAGGTGGTGGAGCAAGATAATTACATAGAAATTTTGCAACTAAAATCATATATTGACGAGAATACCTATAGGAGATCGATATGAAACATTGGATCCTGGGAATCACTGGCGGCGTAGGCTGCGGTAAAAGTACTGTACTGGATATTTTGGAGAAAGACTATGGAGCCTACGTGATCCAGGCAGATATCGTGGCTCACGAGTTGATGCAGCCTGGACAGACCAGCTACAAAGCCATTGTGGAGCATTTTGGACAGGAGATTCTGGACACGGACGGCTATATTGATCGTAAGGCTTTGGGAGCCATAGTCTTTGCTGATGGAGAAAAGCTGGCATTATTGAATTCGCTGACCCATCCGGCAGTGAAAGAAGAGATCCGCAAACGAATTCATAGAGAGTTATATGCTGCCATCGACCAAGAACTCATACAACAGGCATCTTTGCTCGGTTTATTTGATGAGAAACAGCTCTTTATTTCTGAAAAAATAGTTTTTATTGTCATCGAAGCAGCTCTTTTACTGGAAGATCATTACGACGAGATCTGTGATGAGATTTGGTATGTCTATGCAGAGCAAGAGGTTCGCTTCGAAAGATTAGCTTCTAGCCGAGGCTATAGCCGTGAAAAGAGCCAGTCTATGATGGACAAGCAAATGAGCGAAGAAGAACTGCGCAGACGATGCCAGGCTGTTATTGATAATAGTGGGACGCTGGAAGATACCAAGAACGCTTTGGATGCCTTATTGAAAGCACGCAGTCCTCTATAGTAACTGTTCTATGCAGGGTTACCTTATCTAAAAAGTGGAAAGGAGATGCTTCTATGAAAGAAAAACAAAACAAAAAACATTCTGTATTTTCC
>JAFYLG010000140.1 GCA_017537225.1 Lachnospiraceae bacterium | reverse complement strand
GTTGTTGTTGCGGATCAGATCCTCTCTCACAGCGGTCATCTTGATATACCAAGACTCACGGGCATAGTAGATCAGAGGAGTGTCGCATCTCCAGCAGTAAGGGTAGCTGTGCTCGAACTTGGGAGCATCGAACAGCAGTCCCTTGGCCTCCAGATCCTTTAAAATCATGGGGTCAGCCTGCTTGCAGAATACGCCGGCATAATCGGTATCGGCGGTCATCTCGCCCTTACCGTCTACCAGCTGTACAAAAGGCAGATCATAGTTGCGGCCTACCTGAGCGTCATCCTCACCGAAGGCAGGAGCGATATGAACCACACCGGTACCGTCGGTCAGAGTAACGTAAGAATCGCAGGTCACAAAGTGAGCCTTCTTGTGCTGCTTTGCCACGATCTCGTTGGCGAAATCAAACAAAGGCTCATACTCCTTGTACTCCAGATCCTTACCAACGTATCTCTCCAGAATCTCGTAAGCGGGAGTACCGGCTTCCTTGTCAGCCAGCTTGCCCAGTACGGTATCCAGCAGAGCCTCGGCCATGTAGTAGGTGTAACCGTCAGCGGCACTTACCTTTACATAGCTTTCCACGGGGTTGACACACAGTGCCACGTTGGAAGGCAGGGTCCAGGGGGTAGTGGTCCATGCCAGAATGTAAGCATCCTCGCCCTTTACCTTAAAGCGGACAACGGCGGAACGTTCTTTTACATCCTTGTAGCCCTGAGCTACTTCCTGGCTGGACAGGGGAGTACCACAGCGAGGGCAGTAAGGCACGATCTTAAAGCCCTTGTACAGCAGGCCCTTATCCCAGATCTGCTTCAGAGCCCACCACTCGGACTCGATAAAGTTGTTTTCGTAAGTTACGTAAGGATGATCCATATCTGCCCAGAAGCCAACGGTGCCGGAGAAATCCTCCCACATTCCCTTGTACTTCCATACGCTCTCCTTACAATGGCCGATAAACGGCTCCAGACCGTACTCCTCGATCTTGTCCTTGCCGGACAGACCCAGAAGCTTTTCCACCTCTACCTCTACGGGCAGACCGTGGGTATCCCAACCGGCCTTGCGGGGTACTTTGTACCCTTTCATGGTACGGTATCTGGGGATCATATCTTTGATAACACGGGTCAGTACATGACCGATGTGAGGCTTGCCGTTGGCAGTGGGCGGACCGTCATAGAACATGTAAGAGGGGCAGCCTTCACGCTGCTCGATGCTCTTTTCAAAGATACGGTTCTCCTTCCAGAATTTTTCTACCTGTTTTTCTCTTTCGACAAATTTCAGGTCAGTTGATACTTTGTCGTACATAGTCGTACCTCCTGTTTGGTTGGATGCTGCCAAGTGATATATAACAAAAAAGACCTACGCCCCAAACAGGACGAAGGTCACTACTTCGCTATACCACCTATCTGCATCATACTTAGCCACTATTGGCTGCATATTTGCTCCCGGTAACGGGGGAATCCGTCTGAGTCTACTGGGGAAGTTCGTGCTGTCCCGTTTGGTCAGAAACTCAGGAGTGATCTTGGGCTCATTCCCTGGTCCGTACCGGTCTCACACCACCACCGGCTCGCTGATTACGTCGGAAAGGCTTACTGTCTCCATCGAAGTCTTTGTCATTCAACGAGAACATTATAATAAGAAAAGAGGGAAGTGTCAACCAGCAAAAGTACCAAAAAGTGTAGGTTTTTACAGGTTTGGTAGGGCATGGCGATATAAAACAGAGGGTATCTGCGCAGAACACGCTCTGTTTTATTATTGGCATGCAAGCAAACCTGTAAAAGCCCTCCTAAACGGCACAATCTCATTTATTCATTTTGACGAAACAGGTTTGTACGTTCCAGAGCCATCACTAAGATGGGGATGGCCACGATCTGCAGGATAATACCGGGAATGGCATTGGTGAAGGCTCCTGCCAAAAAGGCTCCCAATGTGAAGGCTCCGCCATGGATCCCCATGCATACTAACATAGCGATACCCCATACCACTCTGCCTATAAGCATAGCAGCCACCAACGTAATATAGATATATGCCTTTTTACGAGGCAGCATCCGGTGAAGGAACCCTGCTGCTGCGCCATAGGTAGCCAATTCAAAGGCCATGCATACCGCCGTCGGGAAAAACGGAGGAAAACCACCGGTCAGAAAGGAGCGAAACAGTGGTGCAATAAAACCGACCGCCAATCCCCAGGGACCTCCACAGAGAAACCCGCAAAGAAGTACCGGAATATGCATAGGACAAAGCATGGATCCGATCTCCGGGATTTGTCCCGTCAAAAAAGGCATCACATATGCCAGAGCCAAAAACAAAGCGGATAAAACCATTTTCATCAAAGAATCTAGTGTTTTCATACAAAACCTCCATAAAACAATAAAAGGCACCATTATCTCTTCTGAGACAATGATACCTTCTTAGTATCGTTTCTTTTATCGTAATAGTATTGGTATGGAAACTTCTGTTTCTGCATCATCCTTCTGAATGACAACGCCATTATATCAAAATATAATACAACGGTCAAGACAGATTCTTTTCCACAATATGACGCAGCTTGGCAATGGCATCGCCGATCAGCGCTCCCATATTCAAATCCGGCACACCAGCCACCATATTTTCGCACTTGTTCATAGGGATCAGAATACGAACAGCATTGGCTCGACCTACGGCAACGGCCATCTTGTCAGTGATCTCTCCCAGCATAGAATCTGCGATCACAATGCCAATGGGACCAATGATCACATCTGCCTTGCGACAAGCAACCACCACCGGATTCTCACCGGTAGCAGCCTGGCTCGCTCCTGCCTTCAACATAGCTGCCGTTGCCACAGCATTGGTTCCAATGGCAGTTATGCTGATGTCACAAAATTGCCTGGTGATTTCCTTTACCAACTGTGCTCCCAACTGACCTCCCTGTCCATCAATGATCGTAACATTCATCCTAATATTTCCTCCCCAGTTTTCAACATCAACCAAATGCAGGTTCTTATTTACTCTCCTATTAGCGCCTGCACTTCTTCCGTGGAAGTATAGGTCTCTCCTTTGTAGGTGAAAGACTTCAGCTTACGGCAGCCCTGAAAGGCAGATTCATCCAAATACTCCAGTTTGCCCGGCAGGGAAATAGAAGTCAGAGAAGTACAATCGGCAAATGCTTCAAAATCAATGACAGTTACAGCGCTGCCCATGGTGACAGACTCCAGGTCCTGACAACCGTAGAAGGCTCGATAGGGGATCTCTGTTACTTTAGAAGGGATCTTCACCGAGGTCAGGGACTTGCAGCCGGCAAACGCCTCGCTGCTCAGTTCTTCCAGGCTGGTGCTCAGCTTGATGTTCTCCAGACTGGCACAGCCGGAAAAGGCTCCCATACCAATGTAGACAACGGTGTTGGGCATGGTCACCGTTTCCAAATAGTAGCAGTTAACAAAACACCACTCATCGATGTGGGTGGCACCACTTTTGATCGTCACCTTTTCCAGGCTGGTACAGTTGGCAAAAGCACCTTCGGTGATATCTCTCACTGTGCCCGGGATCGTGATTTCCTTCAGACTGGTGCAGCCGGAAAAACTATTATATCCGAAGGTGGTGATATTCTTACCAAAAGTCAACGTTTCCATGGACTCACAGCCGGCAAAGGCACCGTCGTCGATATTGCGCACACTGTTGGGAAGCTTCATGGACTCCAGACCGCTGCAGCCGTAGAATGCATTCATCTCAATACGCTGGGGGCCGGTCAGGATCACTACCTTCGTCAGGTTTTTACGATTTTCAAAAGCTGAGAAACCAATGGCACTGACCGTCTCATCGGCTATGGTACCGGGCAACATCAGCTCTTTGGCAGTTTCCGCCAGAGGATGTCCCAACAGAGTACCATCTTCAAACCACTGAGCGGTAAAATACTCCGGATCGCCGTCTACACAGCCCTCTTCCACACAGATGCCTGTCTCCGGATCATATTCATGATGACCGGCGGCAATGCGACGCTGCTCTGCATACTCGCAGTATAGACACATACGTTCTTTCAAACCCGCCTGATATTTGGTGGATTTTTCTAATACCGTCCATTCACCAAACTCATGAACATGCTGACCGATCTCCGTCTCCGCCTCAGTCTCGTCCTCTGTTTCGGCTTCAGTCTGCTCCTGAGTTTCGAGCATATCTTCTGTAGTCTCTTCCTGACGGATATCCTCTGTTTCCTCCAGGGAAGATCCTTCTTCAGAAGATTCGATCTCCACCATCTCAGCGGTAGTCTCTTCGTCCTGATGACCCTCTTTGTCGCAACCGGTCAGACACATCATCAGCATCAGCAACACCGCTATACAACACAGTACATTTTTACTAAACAGTCTGCTACCCTTTCCTCTCATAAATACTCCTTATACTTTCACCAGACATATTCTGGAAATACACATTTTCTTATTCTTCCTTGCCGTATCTTTCCACACAGCGTCCCTCATCGTAGCATACTTTTTTCCCTTTTACAATCCTGAAATCCTTGATTTTCCTGCCTTTTCCTGTATTTTTGCTTGTGCAATTTCAAATTGATGTTATAATAAAAGAGTATGGGTGTCTTGTCACCCTGTATGCGGTTTTATCCCATGATTTCATTCTGCATTTTCTGCTATTTTTGATGCAGATGAGATCCTCCTGCTATAAGGACTTTATTATCTCAAAAGAGGAGACAATAACATGAGCGAGAGAAATCTGACTTTGATGACTGACCTGTATCAGCTGACTATGATGCAGGGATACTTCCTGGAAAATCACAACGAGATGGTGATCTTCGATATGTTCTACCGCAAGAATCCCAGCGGTAACGGCTATGCCATCGCCTGCGGCCTGGAGCAGGTCATCGATTATATCAAAAACCTGCATTTCGGTCCCGAAGAGGTTGATTACCTGCGCAGCACGGGTTTGTTCCGTGAGGACTTTTTGGGATATCTGTCCCATTTCTGCTTTACCGGTGATATCTGGGCCATCCCTGAGGGTACTGTGGTATTTCCTCACGAACCCCTGTTAAAGGTGCGTGCTCCCATCATGGAGGCTCAGCTGATCGAAACCACCATTCTGAACATCATCAATCATCAGAGTTTGATTGCTACCAAAGCTGCCCGCGTGGTTCAGGCTGCCAAGGGAGATACCGTTATGGAATTTGGTCTGCGTCGTGCCCAGGGCCCTGACGCCGGCATCTACGGTGGACGTGCTGCCATCATCGGTGGCTGTGACGGTACCTCTGACGTTTTCGTAGGCCAGAAGTTTGGTGTGCCGATTTTGGGTACTCACGCACACAGCTGGATCATGAGTTTTCCCGATGAACTGACTGCCTTCCGCACCTATGCCAAATATTATCCTCATGCCTGCACTTTGCTGGTAGATACGTACGATACCCTTCGCTCCGGTGTACCCCACGCTATCCAGGTATTTAAGGAGATGAGAGAAGCAGGTATCCC
>JAFYLG010000139.1 GCA_017537225.1 Lachnospiraceae bacterium | reverse complement strand
CGCAACGGAGCGAGAGCGTGTCTGCCGTGGATGCAGTTCTCACCTCAGCACCCTATAACTTTTTTACAAAACCTCCCGCAAAACCCGCAGTGCATTTTTGTGGAAGATCTTCTCGATCGCATCTTCGCTATAATGTCTGCGTCTCAGCTCGGCCTCCAGCAGGGGCAGATCCGCACAGGATTTAAACTGAAGATTATTTTCAATACCGTCAAAGTCAGATCCCAAAGCGATCATATCCAGGCCACCTACCTTCTGAATATGATCAATATGGTCTACCATCAACTTGACATTGCTCATGCATTTTTCAGGACAGTCCTGCTCATCCAGAAAACCGGCGCAGTAATTGATGCCGGTGACACCGCCACGTTCTGCTATGGCGCGAATCATGTCATCGGTCAGATTGCGGACATGGCTGGACTTGGCGCGGGCATTGGAATGGCTGGCAATAAAAGGCTTGGTGGTGTGATTGTACACATCCCAAAAACCAGCATCGGACAAATGAGAAACATCTACCAGGATGCCCAGTTTTTCCATTTCCGCCAGGAACTCAAAGCCTTTTTCCTTTACACCCAGGGTAGTGTTGGGACCACAGGGATATACCTGGGCGCAGTCCACCGGCACGGTATTGGGATAGGCCAGCTCATTTTCGTGATTCCAGGTCAATGTCATGATGCGCACACCCAGCTGATGCAGAATACGCAGCACCGACAGATTACCCAGGCAGCAGCCACCTTCTTCTACTGTCAACAGCGCGCTGATGAGGCCTTCACGACGATTGCGCTCCAGATCTTCCCATGTCTTGACCTGAGCGATCTCATTGGGGTGGGCTGCCATGAACTGAAAGAAAATATCCATTTCTTCCAGGGCTGTCACCAGAGGATTTTCCTCCTTATGAACCAGATTGATAAAGGCGGCAAAGCACTGGAGCATATAGTCTCCCTGCTTCATTTTGTTGATATCGATATGTAATTTATTGTTGGTAAAGTTCAACTCCTCGCCTCTTTTTCTGGCGTAACGCAGCTCATTCAACGTATCACAATGCAGATCTACTACTTTCATCTCCTAAAATCTCCTCAAAATCTCTTCAAAGTCGCCTTACAAGTCCCCCTGGAGTCTCACACCACCGACTGCGTACAGGCAGTCTAACAGGTCCTGACGAAAATCCGGATCCTTCGGACGCAGGCTGTTGATCACCACACCGCCGCTACCGATTCTGCCGGTAGAATGAATGTACTTACCGTCTCCGATGTACATGGCAATGTGACCGGGGAAATAGAGCGCATCTCCCTTTTTCAAACTGGCAAGCACTTCAGGAGCCTTCAACTCCTCCAGCGCCAGACGCTGAATGGGCCAGCCATCTACGATGGAGGCATCCCGATAGATCAGCACACCACAGCGCATATAGCTGATGGACACCAGGCCGGAACAGTCGATCCCTCGGAAGGACTTGCCACCCCAACGGTACTGAACCCCCATATATTTCATAGCTTCACTGACCAGCGTCTCACGGAATGCATTCTCACTACCGTCAAACCAATGATCTACCACTGCCTTCAAAGAAAAGCCTTCCTGGCCACCGGCAGCAGTACGGGATTTGGCGGAAACCTCTTTCATTCGGTCCAATACCGGCTGAGGGTCCTGCCACAGCAGATCCTCGGTAAAGCGCTTGGGACACAGATGCTGGGTGCGAACATAGCCTTCCTGACCATCCAGCAGACGAACCCGGGTCCATCCGGCGGCCTCACCGGCGGTACCTGCCACCTCTACTACACCACCACCTACCAGGCTGATGTAACAATGACCCTGTACTTTAGGGATACTCATAACATCTGCACAGAAGGTATCCACCAGGGCCAGATAGCCTTCCTTTCCCTTCTTCTGCCAGTTCTTTAGCTCCTCTTCACTCCACATGGTCAGATCTTCGGCGCAGACCCAGCCGGCATAGCCATAATGGGTCATCACATAGATCCAGCCATCCTTTTCTTCCAGCACACGGCATACCATGCCGTATAAACCTTCATCAGAAATGGTAGAACGCAGACCGTCTTCTGCCATCTTTGTCTTTTTGGGACTGTCATAAATCGTCACGACAGGCTGGTGAAACACTGCAAATGTCATGGTCTTCTCCTCTTTGCTTCCTTCTGTCCGGAAAATCTGCTTCCGGGCAGATAATTTTTATTTGCTATCCAATATACGCAAACAGACCGGCAAATCTCTTTCGCCGGTCTGCCGTAATACAGAAATCTCTTATTTGTTTGTAGACCAAAGGGCGGCTTCCCGCTCATTGGCCAGGATAAAGTGACCCGGACGGATCTCCTTCCAACGGGGAGGATTGTCATCATAATCGTGCATAGCCGGATCGTACACCGTCAGCTGCTTATTACGCTCATGGGCCGGATCTGGCATAGGAATGGCAGACAACAGCGCTCTGGTATAGGGATGCACGGCATTGGAGATCAGCTCCTCCGTTTCTGCCAGCTCTACGATCTGTCCCTTGTGAACTACCGCGATACGATCGG
>JAFYLG010000138.1 GCA_017537225.1 Lachnospiraceae bacterium | reverse complement strand
TTTGGTGACTTTGACTTTACCGTGGTGGGCATTCTGATCGGCAACGTATACAACCTGATGGGTCAGGCAGGCATCTATGGCTTGCTGGCTATCCTGGGCGTGACCGCATTCCTGCCCAATTTCTTTGTAAAGAAGGGCCGTGTAATCGGTTGCCCCGAAGAATAAAAACGATGCAATATGTGGGGCAGGCCGCAGGTCTGCCCCAATGAAATAGAAAGAAGGAACTGTCTGTGACGAAGTTTACACATAGAAGACCGGAACTGTTGATTCCGGCCAGCTGCCTGGAGGTTTTAAAGACCGCCGTAATCTATGGCGCTGACGCAGTATATATCGGCGGTGAGGCTTTCGGTCTGCGTGCCAAGGCCAAGAATTTTTCCATGGAAGATATGGCGGCCGGCATTGCTTTTGCCCATGAGTATGGGGTGAAAGTGTACGTGACTGCCAATATTCTGGCTCATAATGAGGATCTGGATGGCGTTCGTAAGTATTTTGAAGAACTGAAGGAGATCGGCCCCGATGCTCTGATCATTTCGGATCCCGGTGTCTTTGCCATCGCTAAAGAAGTTCTGCCTGAGATGGAACTGCATATCAGCACCCAGGCTAACAATACCAACTATGGCACTTATCGCTTCTGGCATCAGCTGGGAGCCAAGCGTGTCGTATCTGCCCGCGAGTTGTCCCTGCAGGAGATCCGTCAGATCCGCGACAATATTCCGGAGGATCTGGAGATCGAGACCTTTATCCACGGTGCCATGTGCATTTCTTATTCCGGCCGCTGTCTGCTGAGCAATTTCCTCACCGGCCGTGATGCCAACCAGGGTGCCTGCACTCATCCCTGCCGCTGGAAATATGCAGTCATGGAGGAGAGCCGCCCCGGTCAGTATCTGCCCATCGAAGAAAATGAGCGCGGTACCTTTATTTTTAACTCCAAAGACCTGTGCATGATCGAGCATATCCCGGATCTGTTTGCTGCCGGTATCGACAGTTTTAAGATCGAGGGTCGTATGAAGACGGCTCTGTATGTGGCAGCAGTAGCCCGCACCTATCGTCGTGCTATGGATGACTTCAAGAAGGATCCTGCTCTGTATGAGGCCAATATGGAATGGTACAAGGCGGAGATCGGCAAGTGCACCACCCGTCAGTTTACCACAGGCTTTTTCTATGGCAAACCTACGGCAGATATGCAGATCTACGATGCCAACACCTACACTCAGGACATGATTTATCTGGGTATCACCGGAGAGGTGCGTGAGGATGGTTTCTTTGCCCTGGAACAGAAAAATAAATTCTCTGTGGGTGAGGAGATCGAGATCATGAAGCCAAATGGTGATAATGTGACCGTGACCGTAGTGGCCATCACCGATGAAGAAGGCAATGTTCAGGACAGTGCTCCTCACCCTAAGCAGAAGCTGTGGGTACAGCTTAGCGGGGTACCTGCCCAGTACGATATTCTTCGTAAAAAAGGTTAATGGACCGTAAGAAATGCTGTAGACGATTTGACAGCCCTGATTTTTCCCGGAAGGGATGGACAGGGCTGCTTTTTTTGTGGTATACTGATAACAACAAGGATCTACAGAGGTGGATCAGGAAAGGAAACAGCACATGCTCTGGATCATTCTCAGTGTGATATGCGCGGCTTATTATGCCGCGGTGAGATATGTGGCACAGGCACAGCAGCTGACCGGTATCTGGCTGGTACTGGCGGTGCTGTTTTTGTTGCTGTTCTTTTATGGCTGGTATCGAAAGACACACCCGGAGAAGACCAAGAGCCATCTGCGCGTTAGGACCTTTTGTATTACCACCGGTGTGTTGGTGGTCCTGATGGTAGGTGTAGTGGCTTGGCGTATTCTAATGGATATGTGGTCCTCTCCCGAGAACAGTATTCCGCACATCCTGTTGCTGAACCAAAGCGATATTGCGGCAGAGACAGACGAGGAGTGGGAAGCGCGATTGGATGAGGCGGTGCGTTATCTGAAAGCCAACGAATCTACACGTGTTATTATCTCAGGTGGCTGGGATTCTGCCCGTGGTGCCTCGGAGGCCCATGTAATGTATGGCTACTTGTTAGAACATGATATTGCCGGCAACCGGATCCTGTGGGAGATCCGTTCTGAGACCACCAAAGAGAATCTGGATCTGGCCCGGGCCATGGCTGGCGGTGACAGACAGTCGGTAGGTATCGTGTCCAGCGATTACAGTATGTATCGCACCCTGCGTATTGCCCGCAATCGTGGTTACATCCACGCAGAACCGATCCCTACGCCTACGACTCCATGGTTATACCCCCACCGTATCGTTCAGGAGATCCTGCAGGTTTTGTACGATAAGTTTTTTGGGATTTAAAAATCACCTATGAGGAGGCCTTGTTATGGCAAAATTATATTTTCGCCACGGTGCGATGGGCAGTTCCAAGACAGCCAATGCCCTGATGGTAGACTACAACTATTATGAGAGAGGAAAAAGAGCTCTGCTGGTAAAGCCTCAGCTGGACGACCGTGACGGTGTAGGTATCATGCGCTCCCGTATGGGTCTGCAGAAGCAGTGTCGTTTTGTGGAGGAGCTGGTACGGATGACCGATGAGCAGCTGCGAGAGTATGACTGTATTATCGTGGATGAGGCACAGTTCTGCACCAAAGAACAAGTGCGTTTCTTTGTCCATATCGTAGATGATCTGGAGATCCCGGTGATCTGCTATGGTCTGCGCACCGACTTTATGCACAACCTGTTTGAGGGCAGTATGTGGCTCATGGCCTGGGCCGATGCCATCGAAGAGATCAAGACCGTGTGCTGGTGCGGCCATGCGGCTCAGTGCAACGCCCGTATCGATGAAAATGGGGACATGGTCAGAGAGGGTGAACAGGTGGTTTTGGGAGCCAATGACAAGTACATTTCCCTGTGCCGCAAGCACTTTTATGAAGGAAATACCGGCAAGAAAAAGTGATTTTTAAAAGAATACGAAAGAACTTCTTTGCAAATGTAAATGTGCGAGAGAAAATCGTAGAAAAAAGTAAAAAAATATGGAAAAAAAAGCCCGAAAATCCTTTACGGATGGGCTTTTTTTGTATATAATGTATGCGTGTGTTTTATACAGACAGGGCGTACTTATGTTGTGTCTTTATTTTTATGTTCAGCAATGTTTTTTTGACCGCGGGCAGCATGAGGAATCCTGTAGAAAAAGAATTTAGGAGGAAAACACAAAATGGCTAAATGGGTTTATTTATTCCGTGAAGGCAATGCCAGCATGCGTAACCTCCTGGGTGGTAAGGGCGCTAACCTGGCTGAGATGACCAGTCTGGGTCTGCCTATCCCTCAGGGCTTCACTGTTACCACTGAGGCATGTATCGACTATTACAACAGCGGCAAGAGAGTAACTGAAGAGATTCAGGAGCAGATCTTTGCTGCACTGGCTCAGCTGGAGGAGATCCAGGGCAAGAAGTTCGGTGATACCGAAGATCCCCTGCTGGTTTCCGTACGTTCCGGTGCCAGAGCTTCCATGCCTGGTATGATGGATACCATCCTGAACCTGGGTCTGAACGACGTTTCCGTTGAAGGTTTCGCTAAGAAGACCGGCAACCCCAGATTCGCTTACGACTCCTACAGAAGATTCATCCAGATGTTCTCCGACGTAGTTATGGAAGTTTCCAAGTCTCACTTCGAGAAGATCATCGATGAACTGAAGGAAGAGAAGGGCGTTAAGTTCGATACCGAGCTGACCGCTGACGATCTGAAGGTTCTGATCAACAAGTTTAAGGCTATGTACAAAGAGGCCATGGGTGGCGAGGAGTTCCCTCAGGATCCCAAGGTACAGCTGATGGAGGCTGTAAAGGCCGTATTCCGTTCTTGGGACAACCCTCGTGCTATCGTATATCGTCGTATGAACGATATCCCTGGCGATTGGGGTACCGCTGTTAACGTACAGGCCATGGTATTCGGTAACATGGGTGAGACCTCCGGTACCGGTGTTGCTTTCACTCGTAACCCCTCCACCGGTGAGAAGGGTATCTACGGTGAGTACCTGATCAACGCTCAGGGTGAAGACGTAGTTGCTGGTGTTCGTACTCCTCAGCCCATCGCTAAGCTGGAAGAGGATATGCCTGAGTGCTACGCTGAGTTCATGGCTCTGGCTATGAAGCTGGAGAACCACTACCGCGACATGCAGGATATGGAGTTCACCATTCAGGAGGGCAAGCTGTACTTCCTGCAGACCCGTAACGGTAAGAGAACCGCTCCTGCTGCCATCAACATTGCCTGCGATCTGGTTGACGAAGGCATGATCACTCCCGAGGAAGCTGTATGCCGTATCGAGGCTAAGAGCCTGGATCAGCTGCTGCATCCTACTTTCGATCCCGCTGCCCTGAAGGCTGGCGAAGTGATCGGTTCCGCTCTGCCTGCATCTCCTGGTGCTGCTGCCGGTCAGGTTTACTTCACTGCTGAAGAAGCAAAGGAAGCTCACGAGAAGGGCGCCAGAGTAATTCTGGTTCGTCTGGAGACCTCCCCTGAGGATATCGAAGGTATGCATGCATCCGAGGGTATCCTGACCGTTCGTGGTGGTATGACCTCTCACGCTGCTGTAGTAGCTCGTGGTATGGGTACCTGCTGCGTATCCGGTTGCGGCGAGATCAAGATCGACGAAGAAGCTAAGAAGTTTGAGCTGGGTGGCTACACCTTCGTTGAGGGCGATTACATCTCCCTGGATGGTACCACCGGTAAGATCTACAAGGGCGACATCAAGACCGTTCCCGCTTCCGTAAGCGGTAACTTCGGTCGTATCATGGGTTGGGCTGACCAGTTCCGTACCCTGAAGGTTCGCACCAACGCTGATAACCCTGCTGACACCAAGAACGCTGTAGAGCTGGGTGCTGAGGGTATCGGTCTGTGCCGTACCGAGCATATGTTCTTCGAGGCTGAGAGAATCCCTAAGATCCGTAAGATGATCCTGTCCGAGACTCAGGAAGCCAGAGAGGCTGCTCTGATGGAGCTGCTGCCTTTCCAGAAGGCTGACTTCAAGGGCATGTACGAGGTTCTGGAGGGTCGTCCTATGACCGTTCGTTACCTGGATCCCCCGCTGCATGAGTTCGTTCCTACTTCCGAGGAAGACATCGCTGCTCTGGCTGCTGATATGGGCCTGACCGTTGAGCACGTTAAGGCTACCTGTGATGCTCTGCATGAGTTCAACCCTATGATGGGTCACAGAGGCTGCCGTCTGGCCGTTACCTATCCTGAGATCGCTAAGATGCAGACCCGTGCCGTTATGGAGGCTGCTATCGAGGTTAAGAATGAGAAGGGTTACGACATCGGTCCCGAGATCATGATCCCTCTGGTAGGTGAGAAGAAGGAGCTGAAGTACGTTAAGGATGTAGTAGTAGAAGTTGCTGAGCAGGTTAAGAAGGAGTACAACTCCGATATCCAGTACAGCATCGGTAC
Organism: Lachnospiraceae bacterium; assembly: GCA_017537225.1. Lineage (GTDB taxonomy): Bacteria > Bacillota > Clostridia > Lachnospirales > Lachnospiraceae > RGIG7193. Next base: position 241 of record JAFYLG010000138.1, on the reverse strand, counting down.
TATGATCGAGATCCCTCGTGCTGCTCTGCTGGCTAACGAGATCGCTGAGGAGGCTGAGTTCTTCTCCTTCGGTACCAACGACCTGACCCAGATGACTTTCGGCTTCTCTCGTGACGACGCCGGCAAGTTCCTGGATGCGTACTACAATTCTAAGATCTATGAGAACGATCCGTTTGCCCGCCTCGACCAGAATGGCGTTGGCAAGCTGGTTAAGATGGCTGCGTCCCTCGGCAAGCAGACC
>JAFYLG010000137.1 GCA_017537225.1 Lachnospiraceae bacterium | reverse complement strand
CTTATCACCTGGATGCCTCTGCCCAGATGCGTAAGCGTCCCATGGCGCCTTTGTTGGCTTCCCTCCGGGAATTGGGCGCTGAGATCACATTCCATGAAAATGAAGGATTCTTTCCTTTTACCATCTCGGGTCATGGTTTTACCAAAAAAGAACTGACGGTAGATATCAACCAAAGCAGTCAATTTTTAAGTGCCTTACTCATCGCTGCTGCCTGTTCTGACGAAGATGTGACCATCCACACCACCGGCAGCCACGGTATGTCTTATATCGAGATCACCCGTCGCATGATGGAACAGTTTGGAGTTTCTTCTGACCGCCTGGCTATCTCAGCATCCGGCACTCCCTCTTTCCTGATTCCCGGTGGACAATACTACAAAGCCGGATCCTATCAGATCGAGCCGGATGTGTCTGCCGCTTCCTATTTTTATGCCATGGCCCCTCTGCTTGGCATCGATGTGGTGGTAGAAAATGTACATTTGGACTCCATGCAGGGCGATATCCAATTTTTGAGATTTTTGGAGCAGATGGGCTGCCGTCTGACCGACACCCCGAAAGGCATCCTGCTGCAAGGCCCCACTGACGGTATCTATCAGGGAGTCCAAGCAGATATGAGCGCCTGCTCGGATCAGGCCATCACCATGGCTGCTTTGGCACCTTTTGCCCAGACCCCCACTACCATCACCGGGATCGGTCACATCCGTTTTCAGGAAAGCGACCGAATCTCTGCCATTGCTACAGAGCTTACCCGCATGGGCATTCGCTGTGAAGAAACTGCCGACAGTATCACTATCTGGCCCGGCACTCCTACGCCGACCACTATCCACACCTACGACGACCATCGTATGGCTATGGGATTTTCTCTCATCGGACTACGGGCTGAAGGCATCGTCATTGACGATCCCGGCTGCTGCCGCAAAACCTTTGAAAACTATTTCCAGGTGTTGGATCAGGTGATACAGCAGTTGACCAAAACCAACTGATCTACCATATCCCCGTTGCACCAGACAGTGCTTACTATTCCCATTTCATACAAAAAGCCCTTGGATCATCACCACAGATCGATCCAAGGGTTTTCTACATTCTATATTTTTCCTATTTTATATTTTTCCAATTATAATTTTTGCCTATTATTCTTCTTTCTATCCTATTCCTTTCATACTGCGAGCGAGCATCCACAACGCCAACAGATGGAGCGGATAAGCTGCGTAAAATAGCCACTGAAAACGACCATTTCCTTTTTTTCCACGATAGAGAGAAAATAACCAAAAATCCAGAAAAGCCGGCCATTCCATAGGATCCATGGCCAGTAATAAAGTCCCTGCGCCCCAGGCGGCACGCATCTCCGGCTCCTGACGGAACCGATAAAAAATGCAGATCAATGCCACACCGCCGTAGTTGTAGTCAGTCTTCATCAACCAGGCCAGACCGCACATTGCCACACACCATGCTATAGCAAGCATGGGCTGGCGCTGATTATTCAGACGCACATAGCCCCACAACGCCACCACACCGATAGCCAAAGTGAAAAAGACGTTTTGAGATTCAACCAGATTGCCGATGAACTCCTGCCATGACCAGGGATTTGTCATTACGAACCGATCATGGATCATGTCAAAAGGGATCTCAGAGATCACCGCAAACAACAGCAAACGTCCCAAATACTTCTTTACATTTCTGGTGTGAATAAAACCTTCCACCAACAAAAAGCAATAGATAGGAAACGCCAACCGACCAATACTGCGGGCTACCCAGTAGAGTCCACTATTGGGTTCCAGTAAAACTACACCGATATGGTCGATGATCATGGTTACCAGCGCGATGACCTTCAGTTGGATGCCTGTCAGCTCTCCATTCATTTTTTCTTGCATCCGGTCATTCTCCCTGCAGCCACTCTTCCAGGATCCCCAGGTTTTCATCGGAATGTTCCACCTCTCTGGCATAGCGCCAGGACATCTGGATCACATTCTCCATGGTCAGCTTCTCACCATTTTCCCACCAGCGATAACGCACCAACTCCTGGATCCATCTGACAGAAAATGTTGCCATACGGATCTTTGTGGCGATCCACTCATCATAGACAGCGCCGCAAAAATAGGTGTACACAAAGAACATCATCAACTGCTCGCCGATCCGCTGCCAATCCTCACGATATTTGCTGTCGCAGCCGTAAGTCTGGTCAAATCGAGAGCAAAGTTCTTCATACTGCTCCCTGCCACCGGCATAGAGTACAGACCACATGTGATCCAAGGTCTGTCCCCATTCGTCTCGCAGAAGCTCCATCTCTTTAAAGACAGTAAACTCGCGACATAGCGCAGAATATACATCAGGAATATTATCCTCTTCCTTATCCATCATATCTTTTAAAGACAAGTCGATCGCATTACATGCCTCACGAAACGCTTCCTCAGCCTCTATGATCACATCATCGATCTCATAATCCCGGCACTCATCCACGCATTGCTGCATCTTTTCCGCCAACATCTCTACCATAGTCATACGCTGGCGAATATCCAGACGACGCTCCCTCAGGATCTGGAACATGACCTCTCTGGCATCCTCCACTCGGGTAAACAGCAGAAAGTCCATCTCATCCTCGTCAAAACTGTCCTCTTCTTCCTCGGTCTCCCAACTGAGGATCTGGGTAGGCTCCTGGCAGGTCAACATGATGCGGGCAGCCTCCGGACAGGATAGAGACAGAGATTCCTCTCTCAGTCCATCATACATCTCGATGTGACGGGGATACATACGGCAGGTATCACAGAGGGCATCCGGAGCAAGTTCCGTGTAAATGTCACAAAAATTCTGCTCATTTAAGAACGCACAGCGTCTTTCTCGCTCGTACTGCAAGAAAGTCCCCTCTTCCCAGTCGATACTATTAGCCAGACGATTGCCAAATGGCCCTTCCACCTGCTCATATTTGTCTAAACTATCCTCGTCGATGACGATCTGCCAACCGGCACAGCAGGTATCCGGGCAGCGATCTGCCAGACATTCAAAGGTATCATAAAAATGAGGTTTGGTGTATCTCATAGTTTCTCCTTTTTGGTCGTATTCCTATCATTTCAATATACGACCTACTGATCTGTCTTTCCTTAGGTCTCTAAGTGCATTTTCTAACGTAAGACCTAAAGATAATCCTTCATTTAGGTCTTATTCATATTTTTCACTACTATGACCTACTGATTTTGTTTACTTTAGGTCGTATGCATATATTTTTATTCTTGTGACCTAATTACGCTCTCTTTTTTAGGTCATGTCAGCCTATTTTCTCATCTACGACCTAATGTTGCTCACGCTTTTAGGTCATACCAGCATAACTTCTTGTCCATGACCTAATCTTGGTCACACAATTAGGTCGTCCCAGTAAATTTCCGTTTCCATGACCTAATATCCTTCACAACCTTAGGTCTTCCGAAAGTTATTCTTTCCCACGACCTAATGAACTCTAGTTGCCAGGTCTCCACCAGCTTTTTTGAAAAGGTTTGACATACTATCTACCAAGAAGAAAAGGGTACTTGACTTTGCAAGCACCCTTACCTCTAATTTTCATATTTCGACATACGCGTCCATCATAACATTGCCTTAATGCACAATGCTTACGAGCCGGTTCTTACAGCGCATCCGCGTCGGAAGTCACCTTATTGATCTGACGCTTTCTGGCGTTCACATCGGCAGCCAGATACTCGTCGTAGGTGCACATCTTGTCGATCAGACCCTCAGGAGTGATCTCCATGATGCGGTTAGCAGTGGTCTGTACGAACTGATGGTCATGACAGGAGAACAGTACTACACCGGGGAACTTGATCAGACCGTTATTCAGAGCGGTAATGGACTCCATGTCCAGATGGTTGGTAGGCTCGTCAAACAGCAGTACATTGGTGGCCTGGATCATCATCATGGACAGCTGGCAGCGAACCTTCTCACCACCAGACAAAACGCGCAGCTTCTTTACACCGTCATCGCCGGCAAACAGCATGCGGCCCAGGAATCCACGAACATAAGTCATATCCTTCACAGGTGAGAACTGAGTCAGCCAATCGGTGATGGTCAGATCAGAATCAAAGATCTTGGTGTTATCCTTGGCAAAGTATGCCTGGGAGGTGGTCACACCCCACTTATAATAACCCTCATCGGGCTCCATCTCGCCAGCCAGGATCTGGAACAGAGTGGTCTTAGCCAGCTCATCAGAACCTACGAAAGCGATCTTGTTGTCTCTCTGTACAGTAAAGGAAATGTTATCCAGAACCTTTACACCTTCGATGGTCTTGGACAGACCTTCTACGGTCAGAACCTCATTACCGATCTCACGCTCAGGACGGAAGTCGATGTAGGGGTACTTACGGCTGGAAGGACGGATCTCATCCAGCTCGATCTTCTCCAGAGCCTTCTTACGGGAAGTAGCCTGCTTAGATTTGGAAGCGTTAGCGGAGAATCTCTGAATGAACTCCTGCAGCTCCTTGATCTTCTCTTCCTTCTTCTTGTTAGCTTCCTTCATCTGCTTGATCATCAGCTGGCTGGACTCGTACCAGAAGTCATAGTTACCGGCATACAGCTGGATCTTGCCATAGTCGATATCAGCGGTATGAGTACATACCTTATTCAGGAAGTAACGGTCATGGGATACTACGATAACGGTGTTCTCGAAGTTGATCAGGAACTCCTCCAGCCATGCGATAGCATCCAGATCCAGGTGGTTGGTAGGCTCGTCCAGCAGCAGGATGTCGGGGTTACCAAACAGAGCCTGTGCCAGCAGTACCTTTACCTTCTCGTTACCGTTCAGATCCTTCATGATCATATAATGCAGGTCAGTGTCGATACCCAGGCCATTCAGCAGCTGTGCAGCATCGGATTCGGCCTCCCAGCCATCCATCTCAGCAAACTCAGCCTCCAGATCGGCGGCGCGGATACCGTCTTCATCGGAGAAATCTTCCTTGGCATAGATGGCATCCTTCTCCTTCATAACCTCGTACAGACGGGCGTTACCCATGATAACAGTGTCCAGTACGGGGAACTCATCATATTTAAAGTGGTCCTGCTGCAGGAAAGACAGACGCTGACCGGGGGTAATGAAGATATCGCCCTTGCTGGGTTCCAGCTGGCCGGACAGGATCTTCAGGAAAGTGGACTTACCAGCGCCGTTGGCACCGATCAGACCATAGCAGTTGCCCTCAGTAAACTTGATGTTTACTTCTTCAAACAGGGCCTTCTTACCGATACGCAGGGTAATGTTATTTGCACTAATCATCTTTACTTTGCACTCCTATTTACTCATAAACAATGGGATATTAAGGGGTTCTCATTGCCTTATGCTCCAGATAGCTGGCTCATGGCACACTATTTCTAGTATATACCAGTATTTTTAAATATACAATAGGTTTTTTTGCATTTTCTTAAAGACAGATTTTGTCTATACCTCAGAGGTTTAATCTCACTTATCTCCATCATGAAAAAGGGCCCTTTTCAGGGACCCTTCAATGGTTCAATATAGGTTTCGGGAGAGCAGAATTTTTCCTATCTATACATATTTTCCCTCCTCAGAATAGAATATTTTTCCATCATCCAGCCGCAGACAAGCTAGCCGTCCTTCCGAAGAATCCTCTGGATAACCACTTCCACAATCAATTCCAATTCGGTCGTTTCCAATCCAGATTTCCATAGGTATTCTATCCTGAAAATGTTTGGTTGTTGTGTGTCCGAAAATCAGTGTATACTTTCCAGACAAGGGGTAGTCGATTTTAAGTCTCTTCCAAACAGCGAAATGGGGCGCGTTCTTATATTTTGCATCAAAATCATATTCTTCAGCTGGAGCAGCATGAACAAGCTTATAGGTTGTCCCGTTCACCTCGAGATCAATTTCCAGCGGTAGCGTATGTAAGTAATCCACAATTTCCTGGCGTATCGTCTTCCGAATATGCTTCCAGTGGTCATAGGTCACTTTTCCACCATTGCGGTACCAGTGCCCCAATGCCCCTCCATCATCCCAATTATCGTCATAAGGGAACCCCAGAGCCCGAAGCATCATATACTCATGGTTCCCCAGAATCATTTTCGCATTGGGCATTGACATGATCTTCCGCAGGATCCGGATACCTCCTGGATGCCGGTCGATTACATCCCCTAGGACATAGAGAGTATCCTCAGGTTGCAGATTGATCTGCTTCATGACGGAGTAGAACCGCTGCTCATTACCATGAATATCCGCCAGCACGTATATCATCCGAGAACACCTCTTTCTGTCTTTTTCTGATCTATTTATCATTAGTAACATTCCCATCTCCACTGACCGGGATGGTCTCTCCCATAATAGACGCCTCCGGCTTGGTGATGGTCAGCAGGAAATCCTTGGTCCG
>JAFYLG010000136.1 GCA_017537225.1 Lachnospiraceae bacterium | reverse complement strand
GGCTGCCCAAAAGCATATTGAAGGCAACCGTGACAGAGGCGGTGAGGATGGGGCCTATGCCACTAGCCAGAACCAGACTCAGGGTGCTGCAGGGGGCTACTACGATGGAACGCAGGCGACCGCTGTAGCGTTCGCCTAAAAAGATGGTTCCCAGATTGAATATACAGGAATTGGTGCATAGCAAAAAGGCGTTGCTTATGACCCAGTGGGTCAGATCCATGGTCTGAAATCCGTAGGCGGCCAGCAAGCAGTAAAAGATCATGGTGACGGCTGGATATCCCACCTCGCTGGCGAGAAAATCAGCCAAATGGAAGGCTTCAGTGCGGCCCTTGTGATACAACCAGGCCTGTGAAAAGAAACGGTGGATCATATCAACTCACCTCCAGACTGGCATGGATCCGTATGCGGCGATCCATGACGTGATAAAGCCAAGCGGCAAACAGGGTGTAGAGAGCGGAGAGGATAGCCAGGATCTCTAGTTTGTGCCAAAAGAGACTGGAATCGGTGACGCCATCAACGGACATGCGCAACAGTTCTACTGCCCAGGTGGGGGAAAGGCACCGGCTGATAGTCTGGAGCCATGACGGCAAGATTTCTATAGGAAAGGAAAATCCGCACAATAGGATAAAGGGGATCTCGATGCAGTTCATATATAGTGTGGTGCGCCGGGACAGCGTCAGCAGGCAGGCCAGGATGGAAGAGATCACCACAAAACTGACCACCAAAGCTATCATGGCGATGCAAAAATAACCGGGACTTATCAGTGCCAAAGGGGCTTGATAGAGGACTGTGGCAGTGATCTGTGAGATCAGTAGAGAAACCAGCGATAGAAGAGTGTTTCCCAAAATTTTTCCCACGATAATAGCGGGAAATCCTGCCGGAGCGGCAAAGATGACACGCAGAGTGCCGATGTTTCTCTCGCGATTGATGTCCCCGGCAGAAGAAAAGCAGATACAACCCCAGATGGCCATGAGTCCGGAACCCAACACCACGTAAGAGGCAAAGTTTTCCTGGCCGGAGTTACGAAACATTTCATAGAGAAGGATCGTGTTGAGGATCGGATTGGCGATGAGGCAAAATTGAAACATATTGCGGGCGTAAGATTGCTTCATCTGTAGAATCATGGTACTGAGGATTACAGAGCGAGGCATGGTAAATGACTCTGCCAAGAAGGGAGGCTTGTTGTGAGAGCGACTTGCGAACAAATGCTTCATGGGGTCTCTCCCTTCTGGATGAGGTTCAGATATGCATCCTCTAAGGTGGCCGCATCGCCCTTGATTTGTGCAGGTGTCCCAGTGGCAACGATTTTTCCTTGGTTTAGTATCACCATGCGGTCACATAGCTCCTCGGCTTCTGGCAGATAGTGAGTAGTTAGTAAAACAGTCTTTCCCTGGTCACGGAGACGGCGGATCACCTGGCGCAGCATATGGGCGCCCAGCGGATCCAGACCTACCGTAGGCTCGTCCATAAAAATCACTTCGGGATCGTTGATCAGACCTCGAGCGATCTGTAGGCGCTGCGTCATACCTTTGGAATAGGTCTCCTGTAGGTTATCGGCCCGGTCTGTCAGATCCACCAGTTCCAGGATCTCATCAATGCGCCGCTCTCGTTCCTTTGGATCCAGACGATACAGATTAGCAAAATAACGGAGGTTGTCTCTCGCAGATAGACGACGATACACGCCGCTCTCTCCGCCAAAGATAAAGTTGATCCGGGGACGGATGTATTTTTCCTGGCCAAAGGTATCATATCCCAGCACACGACAGGTGCCGGAGGTGGGGGCCAGCAAGGTGATCAGCATTTTGATGGTAGTGGTTTTTCCAGCGCCATTTTGGCCCAGCAGACCGAAAATTTCACCGGGCTGGACAGAGAAGGAAATGCCGCGGACCGCTTCTACGGTTATTTTTTGCTTGCGAAGGGAGCCACGATAGGTGGTGTAACTGCGGTATAAATCTTTGACTTCGATAATCGGTTCCATGGAGACCTCCTTAATGTAAAGGGAAAGTGAGAACAATAAAATTCTACATACATCTAATTAGATGAACATAGATTAGATTATAATCGAACAGCGTGCATTGGTCAATAGATAAATGTAGAAATAGGAGCAAACTTGTGGATAGATTGAAGCCAAAAAATCAAACGTGTGGACAAATAAAAACACCAGAACGCCGATAGAAACGTCAGCGTTCTGGTGTATGGGATGCAAAGAAGAATTAGGAAAGGGTTAGGTCTTCCGAGATTCCCTGTAAAAACTCCAAAGCATTTTTGCGATTGAGCCCATAGTATTTAGAGTTTTTTACCTGCTCTTCGGTGATCCACCCGCCCTCTTTCAGTTGGTCCATGTGATGAGAGACGGTGGAGGTGGCAAGGGATACTTCCCTGGCGATATCCAAGCCGCGAAGGGGGCCCTTCTGAGCTAAGAGTATCAGGATTTGGTAGCGTGTACCGTCGGCAGCAGCCTTTAGCGATTTGAGAGTATCTTCCCGGCGTCGCTTAGGCTGGCGCAGACTGAGAAACAGGATCTGGCGACTGTGTCGGGCCTGTTGGGCACTGCCGTCTGGATGGAAAAAACGGCAGGCCTGGAGAGGCATCAGGTAGGTGGGCAAAAAGAGAAATTCCGAAAAAGGTCCCCTATTGCCAAAGGTTTTGCCTAACTGGGATTCGGAAAAGCCCAATTCACCCAGGTGGTCGATGCCGATCGTTACCTCGTTTTGCAACTGTCCCAGAGAATTCGTCTGGGCAGAGAGGACATGGCGCAAGGTTTCAGACCGCATCTGCAACGCCAAGTCAAAAAGATCTCGCACAAAACGACGATTTTGTCGCACGAATCCAGAAAATCCGAGAAACGAAGGGCAATAGTCAGCAACCCATTCGTATACTTGATCCAGAGCAGTATCGTCGGTCAACGCCTGTCGCAGCAGTTCTTTGGCAGCCGCCTCATCAGTGAAGGTATGCGTCGGCTCCAGTAAAACCCACAGAATCTCCTCTTCGGACAGGGACAGAATGTAGTCTCGATAGGATTCCAATGTCAGTGTATCAAGTGCCAGCTTACCCGGTAGGCAGTTGTGTTCCGCGGCCATGGTGTCGGTCGGGGGCAGTTTCTGGGCAGTCATGGGAATGTCCAAAAGAAAATCGATCACTCCCCAGATATTGCGATTTTGGATCGCCTGAAATGCTTCCCATAAAAAACGATAGCGTGCCCTCCAGGTACTTATCTGTTCCGTTCCATAGACCTTAATGCAGATCTCCTGGGCCCGATCCCCTATCAGTAGCCCCAAGGCACCAAAAAGAGGTTCCAGCTCCTCCATATATCCATAATATCCTTTTTCACTGATCTGCGTCCACTGCATAGGCCTAGTCTCCTGCGTATCGGTTGTGTATATTTGCTTGTTCGATGGGTATCGAACCTTTTCTTTAGCCTACCATATGTAACACAAAAACACAAGATTTCATTCTATAGAAGCGGATGAAAACTTTTGTGAGAAGGTAGGATATTCTTTTAAGAAAATAAGTGGAATTCAAACGTATGGTGAAGATTAACTTATGTGAGGAAAACGAAAGACAGCAGGTTTGTAGCTGGGATTGTCGGATCAGACCGTGTGCGCCCGTCGGCCCTTAGCGAGCAGGTCTGCGATAGCGGGCCTGAGAGCTTAGTGCCGCTACGCGCGCACTCGAGCGAGAGCGTGTCTGCGAGACATTCCCTGCCACAAACCTGCGTTCCTTTCGCCCATCTTCCGAACATTATACTTTCCCCTTGCATCCCCACCCATTTTGTTATATACTGTACAAAATAGGGTTAGTATGTCGTTTTGACCACTACATCCTGTGTTTTGCCACATTTTAGCTGATTTACATCGGCTACACCAGGAAGGAAGTTATACACCATGGGATACACCGCATTGTATCGAAAATGGCGCCCCTCCACCTTTGATGAGGTGCGGGGACAGGACCATATCGTTACCACCTTGAAAAATCAGATCGCCAGTGGCCGCATCGGTCACGCTTATCTGTTCTGCGGCACCCGTGGTACCGGTAAGACTTCCATTGCTAAGATTTTTGCCCGGGCGGTCAATTGTGAACATCCTCATAACGGCAATCCCTGTGGAGAGTGCGCGGCCTGTCGTGCCATCGCCACGGGAGCATCTATGAATGTGGTGGAGATCGATGCTGCGTCTAACAATGGCGTGGACAACATCCGTCAGATCCGGGATGAGGTGGAGTATTCTCCTGCGGATGGCAAGTTCCGCGTCTACATCATTGACGAGGTCCATATGCTGTCTACCGGTGCTTTTAATGCGCTGTTAAAGACATTGGAAGAGCCGCCGTCCTATGTAATCTTTATTTTGGCTACCACCGAGGCTCACAAGATCCCCATTACCGTATTGTCCCGCTGTCAGCGCTATGATTTCCGTCGTATCGACGGTGAGACCATCGCTGGCCGCCTGAGGCAGATGGCTGACGCAGAGGGCATCGACGTAGAGGATCAGGCCCTTCGCTACGTGGCGAAAAAAGGTGATGGATCCTTGCGAGATTCCATTAGTTTGTTTGATCAGTGCGTTGCTTTTTATTATGGAGAGAAACTGACATTTGAGCGCGTGCTGGATGTGTTGGGTGCTGTAGACAATGAGGTCTATAGCCGCTTTCTGCGTCTGCTCCATGACAAGAATGTGGGCCAGTGTCTTCGTCAGGTGGAGGAGCTGATCCTACAGGGCAGAGACCTTGGTCAGTTTGTGTCTGATTTTGTATGGTATTTGCGCAGTTTGCTGCTGGCCCAGACCGGTGAGACCAACGGAGATCTGTTGGATATGTCAGGAGAAGATCAGGCTCGCCTGAGAGAGGATGCAGCGATGATCTCGGAAGAGACAGCCATGCGGTGGATCCGTGTGCTGTCGGAGACCATGAATCAGATGCGATACAGTACTGCTAAGCGAGTACTGTTGGAGATCACATTGATCAAGTTGACCCGACCTGCCATGGAAGATAACATGGACTCGGTGATGCAGCGTTTGGAAGATCTGGAGCGAGGTGGTGCGGGAAGCGCAACTGCTTTGGGTCTGGCAGATAGTGGTTATGAGATGGACGGATATGGAGAGGGTTACGAGACGGCTGATAGCTATGGTGCCGGTCGAAGAACGGCGGCAAAGCCGATCTCTTCCCATGCAGCGATGGATCCCAATGCACTCCTGGCAGCTTTGACCCCTGAATTACTGGCTCAGGCTCTGGCCGCTGCAGGTATGATGCCGGCAACAGGCGGTGCACAGAGTGGTACAGGTCAGATGGGCAGTTCGGCCCCTGCTACTCGCGAGCCTCAGACGGTGGTCCTTCCTCCGGCTCAGTTGAATGAGCTTCGCCTGTTACAGAAGGATTGGAAGGAAATCATCAGTGCGGTAGGAGCCACAGCCAAGACTACATTGGCCAATGTAAAGTTGGAGCCTATGGATGAGGGTCAGTTGATGTTGATTTTCCATGATCAGCAGGATCATTTCATGGGCAGTCGTCCCAGTATGCTGCAGAATGTGGAAAATTATATTGCCACAGCCTATCAGATCCAGGTGCATTTGCAGGCGAAACTGGTGGCGCAAAATGAATATACCCGCAAGCGGTATGTGACCGAAGAAGAATTAAAACAAAAATTTAATGTAGATATTATTATGGAATAAGGAGGATTTTAATTATGGCAAAGCGTGGAGGTTTTCCCGGAGGTATGCCCGGCAATATGAATAATCTGATGAAGCAGGCACAGAGAATGCAGCGTCAGATGGAAGAACAGCAGAAGGTTCTGGAAGAGAAGGAATACAGCGCACAGACCGGCGGTGGTGCCGTTTCCATCAAGATGAACGGTAAGAAAGAGGTTATGGAGCTGACTCTCAATCCTGAAGTAGTAGATCCCGACGATATCGAGATGCTGCAGGATCTGATCGTGGCTGCCGTAAATCAGGTGATCCGTCAGGTTGAGGACGAGGCTGCAGCCGCTATGGGCAAGATGACCGGAGGCTTTTCTTTCTAATGGATTATTATAGCACGAAGATCACAGCTCTCATTGAGGAGCTGTCCCGACTGCCAGGCATCGGTCCCAAGTCGGCAGGTCGTTTGGCGTTTCATTTGCTGAATCTTCCCGAAACGGATGTGAATCGTCTCACGGGTGCTATTCTGGATGCGAAACACAATGTTCGTTATTGCAGAGAGTGCTGTACTTTGACGGACGGAGAGTTGTGTCCTATCTGTGCCAGTCCTGCCAGAGATCACAGCCAGATCATGGTGGTGGAAAACACCAGAGACCTGGCGGCCTATGAGAAGACCGGCAAATTTAATGGTGTGTACCATGTGCTCCATGGTGCTATTTCTCCGGCATTGGGCATTGGACCTGCCGATATCAAGCTCAAGGAGCTGATGGTGCGCCTGCAGGGGGATGTAAATGAAGTGATCGTGGCGACAAACTCCAGTCTGGAGGGTGAGACCACGGCCATGTACTTAAGCAAACTGATCAAACCTACCGGTATTAAGGTGACTCGTATCGCCAGTGGTGTGCCGGTTGGCGGTGATTTGGAATACATTGACGAAGTGACACTGTTGCGTGCGCTGGAGGGCCGCGTGCTGTTGTAATTTCGACAGGAGTGACAAGTGGATAAATACGAATACAATATTAAGTCCGATAAAATCAAAAAATTGGTAGAGCGTAAAGACTACGAAACTGCAGTCAAGATTGCGGATACTATCGACTGGGAGCGCGTGCGCAACATTAAGATGTTGAGCACCGTATCTTTGGCTTACGAAAAAATGTCTCGTTTTGAGGAAGCCAAGGATCTGCTTTTGATGGCTTATGAGTGCGCGCCTGTAGGACGTCGCTTCTTATATAAATTAACGGAGCTGGCCACCAAGCAGGGTGAGTATGATGAGGCAGAGGATTATTTAAAAGAATTTGCGGCCACATCCCCTCAGGAGCCCAGCCGTTTGATTCTGCGCTATGAGATCTCCAAGGCCAAGGGTGAGCCTACTGAGCGCCTGATCACTATTTTGGAGACGTATCAGAAGCGCGAGTTTGAGGAGAAATGGTCCTATGAGCTGGCTAATCTCTACTATCGTGTAGGGAAAAATGATGAGTGCGTCAAGTTGTGCGATGAGATCGTGCTTTGGTTTGGCGTGGGTACCTATGTAGATAAGGCTATGGAGCTGAAACAGCGTATAGCCCCTCTGACTCCGGATCAGATCGAAAAGCGTGAGAATAAGGAAAAGTATCTGCGTCGCCTGGAAGAGGTTCAAAAGGAATTTGAAGATAGATACCGTGTGCTGGAAGAGCCTACCAAGGCGGCGGTAGAAGCTGTCGTAAATCAGGTGGAGGTACCGGTAGCTGAGACATCTGTAGAAGTTATATCCGCAGAAGAGGTGCCTGCAGAAGAAATCGTAGAAGATATTCCTGTAGAAGAGGTTTCTGTAGAAGAGAATTTTACAGAGGAATCCGTAGAGAAGATGGATCTGTCTACAGAGGACGAAGCTGTTGAAGAGCTTCTGGAAGAGGCTGTGGAAGAAGTCATCGAAATGTCTCAGGAAGAATCTGAGGAAGAGAAGTCCATTGAAGGTGCGCTGACAGAGGTGGTCGAAGAAATGGAAACCAGCCTGGCCCGTGAGATCGAAGCGGCAGCACTGACAGCGGCGCTGAATGAGGTGATGCTGCGAGAAACGGCTGCTACCATGGAATCCATGGAAGTGGTGGAGAATGATCATTCTCAGGATCGGGAGTCTACAAAGGTAGCTGTGGTTCGTGTGTCCATGCAGGATAAGACCAAAGAGTTTGTTCGTGAAGCGAAAGTGATCAATGTGATCTTGGAAGAAGCGCCTCAGCGGGTTGTGACGGCAGAAGAAGTAGAAGCCCGTTTACAGGAAGAACTTCTTGAAGAGATGCCAGTAGCAGAAGAAGTAGCAGAGGAAGAAGTACCTGCTGAGAAATCTTTTGTAGAAGAAACCATAGAGGAAGAGATTCTGCCTGAAGAACCGGTAATGGAAGTTGCCGTAGTGGAAGAGTTATTCTCGGAAGGATTCGCAGCAGAAGAGACAACAGAAGAGAGCATCGAAGAAGAGGTCGTTGCAGAAGAGTCTGTAATAGAAGAGGTATCAGAGGAAGAAATTCCTGTCGAGGAATCTGTGGAGGAGGAAACTGCTGCAGAAGAATTCTCTGAGGAAGCTCCTGCGGCGCTGGATCATTATGTTCTGGTGGCCTGTGATGACGAAACAGAAGGTGTCAAGGAGTGCGTATCCTATATTCGCAGAATGCGTGAATTGTTGGGTCGTCCTGTGACACAGGTGGCAAAGATCCAGGGAGCAAAGCTGGCTACCAAGGATATGACACAAACCCTGTATAAATTAAAGGGACGAGACCTGGTTGTGGTAGGAATCTCTGGATTGCCGGATGCGATGTTAAATCAAACTGTAGAGTTAATGGCAGAGGATACCATTGAGAGTTTTATTGCCCTGGTGGGAACTGAGGATGAGATTGCTTCATTACAGAGCAGACAGGCGTTTTTTGCTGGATGTCGTGTGCTGAATGCAGGGGAAGAAGCACCTGCCTTGGTGATCCCTGAGGCAGTTGAAGAAGAAAAAATTCAGGAAAAGCAAGAAGCTCTTTCTCTGGAAGAAGAGCAAAGCATGCTGGCCAAAATGGTAGAAGAGGCTTTGCGAGCCAGTTTGTTTGCGACAGAAGAAGCACAGGAAGAGGTCTTTGAAGAAACGCCAGAAGAAATACTGGAAGAGATGCCGGAAACGATCGTCGCTGCTGGAGTTGATTTAGAAGCAACATCGATAGAAGTGGAATTGACGCCAAAAGCTTTTTATGAATGTGCAGTCCAGTATGCCAATATGATGGATGCCAAAGTGGATGAAATGGGCGGTTTGGCCATCTATGCTGCTGCAGAAGAATTTCGGCAGGAGCGAGAGCCTTTGACAGAAGAGCTGGCGCAGGAGTTGGTGGATAATGCGATTCAAAAAGCAGAGCGTCGTACATTAAAGAGTCTGTTCTCCAATCGATATGATAAAGAGGGTTTCCTCATTCTGAAAGAGCAGCATTTTAAAGATTGACAGAATATGTGACATGCAGGACCTCCCATGCGGGATATCGTATGGGAGGTTTGCTTTAAGGAGTAATAAATGAGTAATATCAATTGGTTAATGGTCGTAACTGCTGCGATCCTGATCGTGGCAGGTATGCTGGGATATATCAATGGTTTGATAAAAACCATATTAAACTTGGTGTTAGGAATAGTGACATTGGTGCTGGTTGTGCTGGTGAGTCCCCGTGTCTGTACTTTTTTGCAGGAACAAACACCGTTGCCGGATTATATTCAGACAAAGACAGAAGTTATTGTGATAGAACAGGCAGAAAAAAAACTGCAGGAAGGCGTTTCCTGGGAACAGTTGGGGGCGGAAGCTTTTGTGGAAGAACTTCCATTTTTGCCGGCAATGAAAGATGCGGTGCTGGAAAGTGATTTGTTTCATGCACAGGCATCATTGGAAATCCAACAGTTGGCATCTGCGGTGGCAGAGGTAATAGCAGATAAAGTAATTATCCTGATAGGATATTTTTCTACATTCGTGGTGGTCTTTATAGCGCTGCGTATCGTTGCTTTTGTATTAGATATCATCGGCCGCTTACCGCTGATCAACGGGATCAATAAAATGGCTGGTCTGGCGGCTGGCTTGGCAGAGGGGTTAGTGGTGGTCTGGATCCTGGGAATAGGATTGACATTGTTTAGTACCACGGCTTTGGGTCAGAGTGCAGCTGCATGTGTACAGGAGAGTAAATTTCTGTCTATAGTATATGGATATAATTTGTTGCAGGAGTTGGTATTCTGGATGTTTTAATAAGAAAGAGAAGTGAGGAACTTCTCTTTTTTGTTTTTGTGAAAGTATATTATATATAGAAGAAAGACGTTTTGATCCATGGCGAAAATAAAAATAAAGAAGATGAAAAAAGAAATAGAATGATAAAAACAATATCTTTGGTTGTAGAAGGATGAGAAATACCATATATGGTAGTCTAAAAAACAGGAGAAAAAAGTTGAAAAAAAGTTCAAAAAAGTTGTTGACAAAACGTAAAAGGGGTGATATTATAATCCTCGCTGCTGATGAAACGGCAACGAAACATCACAGCAACGACAACTTAAAAAACTTTTTCAAAAAAGTTTAAAAAAGTTGTTGACAAGCACGATGAAGTGTGCTATAGTAAACAAGCTGTCGCTGAGATGGCAAAACAAAATGAACCTTGATAACAAAACAGTATATTCCAACCCCGAAAATTCTTTAATGAATTTTTGGAACAAAACCTAAAACATAGGTAAATAACGGAAGAATAAGCCAAATGTTTATTCGACCAAGAACAAACTTTTAATTCGAGAGTTTGATCCTGGCTCAGGATG
>JAFYLG010000013.1 GCA_017537225.1 Lachnospiraceae bacterium | reverse complement strand
GGGGGAGATTGGCAAGCTATTTATGAAAAAGGTTAAAAAAGATACAAAACATTGTAAGAATACAGAGAGAAAGCATGGAGAATGCTTTACAAAAAAAACAATTTGTGATATAAAAATTACTGAAAAATGGATTGCTTCCGAGCTATATCATCTAAGGGCCCAGCCTACGATGCCATAGCCTGAGCGAAAGGCTCACGGGGTTGCGTTGGAAACGACACAGCCTTCCCATAGTGAGAAGGAAGTGAATCAGCATAGCGGGTATATGGACGCGTATACTATCTCTGACTGGTTTGCTTTGTATAGAAGCAGGCCTTTTCTTTTACCCAAAAACCAAAAAGAAGGAGAAAGTATTATGAAAAAACGCGTAGTATCCCTGTTCCTGGCCCTGGCCATGATGATGAATCTGGCTGCCTGCACCACTACCAATGACCCCGGGAAAGAGACCGCCGGAGACCCTGTGCAGACCACCGCTTCTGAGAAAGAAGATCCGAGTGGTGACAATGAACCAACCACCATGCAGTTTACCGATGACACCGGCCGTCAGGTAGAATTGCCTGCTGAGATCACCCGCATCATGCCGACAGGTTCTATCGCGCAGCAGGTTCTGTTTGCACTGGCACCGGACATGTTAGTGGGACTGGCAGATAAGCTTTCTGAGGATGCTCGCGGCATCATTGCCGATGAGTATTATGAGCTGGATTATCTGGGTCAGCTGTATAGAACGGCAGACATGAACATCGAGGCCCTGGCCCTGGCCGGTCCTCAGGTAATCTTTGATATTGGCCAGAGTATGAGTGCCGGTAAAGAGGATATGGAGTCTCTGCAGAAGCAGACTGGTATCCCTACTGTTTATATCTATTCGGATCTGAGTAATATGGCTGACGTATATCGCACCCTGGGCAAGCTGTTGGGCAGAGAAGAGAGAGCGGAAGAACTGGCACTGTTTTGTGAGCGTATCTACAGCCGCACGGAGTCCATCATGAATCAGGTGGGTGAGAATAAGGTAAAGGCCATGTATGTACTCTTTGGTGACGGTCACAATGTACTGGCCAAGGGTTCTTACCATGCTGATCTGATGGATTGGATCACTGACAATGTGGTCGTAGTAGACAGTCCTTCCAACAAGGGCAGCGGCAACACTGTAGATATGGAGCAGATCATGCTGTGGGATCCGGAGTTCATCCTTTTTGCTGCCGAGGGTGTTTATGGTCAGGTGGCTGACGATCCTGTGTGGAGCAAGATGACTGCCATTGCCGATGGCAACTATGTGGAGGTGCCTTCGGTACCTCACACCTGGATGGGCAACCCTCCCGGAGTACAGCGCTATCTGAGTCTGATCTGGCTGACCGATCTGTTGTACCCCGATTACTGTGACTATGATGTAAAGGCTGAGGTCATGGAGTTTTATAAGCTGTTTTACGGCTGTGAGCTGACCGATGCCCAGTATGCTGAGGTTACGGCCAACGCTTACACGAAATAATTGATAACATGATCTGCAGGCTCGGAAAAACCTTCCGGGCCCTGCAATGACTTTAGGAGTAACATATACTATGAACCAGAAGAAACAACACATGTCCTACCCTCTGATCCTTACCGTGATGGGGATCTTGCTGATCATGTCCATCATCGGCTCTGTAGTGTTGGGACGTTACCCCATCGCCTTCAAAGAGCTGGTAGGCATCGTGGCCTCTCAGTTTATGGAGATCGAAGCCTGGTGGACTCCCACCCAGGCCTCTCTGCTGTTAAATCATCGTCTGCCCCGCATTCTGCTGGCCTGTATGGTGGGATGCTGTCTGGCGTCTGCCGGTGCGTCCTATCAGGGTGTATTCCAGAATCCCATGGCGGCTCCCGATATTCTGGGCGCATCCAACGGAGCAGCTTTCGGCGCAGCCCTGGCCATTTTGTTGGGCGGCAGCAGCACCATGGTCATTGTGGCAGCCTTTGCTTCTAGTATGATCACCGTAGGAATGGTGCTTTTTGTGGGCAATCGTGCCAAGGGTAAGCGTGTCATCGGCTTGATCCTGGCGGGTATCATGATTAGTTCTCTGGTTTCTTCCGGTACTTCCTTTATCAAGTTGGTGGCCGATCCTGACGATCAGCTGCCTGCCATTACCTACTGGCTCATGGGCAGCTTAAACGGCACTGATCCCGGTGACGTGAAGTTTGCGCTGATCCCTATGGCTATCGGTACCATTCCGCTGTTTTTGCTGCGCTGGCGTATTAACCTCCTCACTCTGGGCGATGAGGAGGCACAGACCATGGGCATCAATGCCAAGCGTCTGCGTGTTATTGTGATTTTCTGTTCTACCCTGATCACCGCCGCCAGTGTGGCAGTTAGTGGTGTCATCGGCTGGGTTGGTCTGGTGATCCCTCACCTGGCTCGTCGCCTGGTGGGCAATAACTATCGTTATCTGATGCCGGCTTCCATGCTGTTGGGCGCAATTTTCCTGTTGTTGGTCGATGATCTGTCTCGCAACCTGTTGATGACAGAGATCCCCATCGGCATTCTGACCTCCTTCATCGGAGCTCCATTCTTTATTTATCTGATTACGAAGGACGGTGAGCGGTATTGAGTATCAAAGTAGAAAATCTTAGTTTCTCCTACGGAGAAAAAGAAGTTTTAAAAGATGTCTCCTTTCAGGCAGAGTATGGTCAGTTCCTTTCTGTCCTGGGCCCTAACGGTGTGGGAAAGAGTACTCTGTTTCGCTGTATGCTGGGCCTGTTAAAACCGACTGCCGGAGGCACCTATATCGATGGAAAGTCTACGGCGGATATGACAGCCTCTCAGCTGTCTCACCATATGGCGTATATCCCTCAGTCGCACAACCCTGTATTTAACTATAGCGTTTTTGATATGGTTCTCATGGGAACCACCGGCAAGATGGGTAATTTCTCCGCTCCCGGCAAAGAGCAGATCCGTGCTGCAGAAAAAGCTTTGGCTCGCCTGGGTATTTCTCACCTGAGAGATCGTGGCTATGCCAATATCAGCGGCGGAGAACGTCAGCTGGCATTGATCGCCAGAGCGCTGGTCCAGGATGCCAAGATCCTGATCATGGACGAGCCTTCCTCTGCACTGGATTACGGCAATCGCATGCGCGTCATGCAGACTGTAAAGTCTCTGACCAAAGAAGGTTATACCGTGATCCAGTCTACCCACGACCCGGACCAGGCATTCCTGTACTCAGATCGTGTATTGGCTATTCACGGAGGTCGTGTGTTGGCCTACGGTGAGCCTAAGGAAACCATCTGTGACCAGCTCATTTCTACTCTGTATGGTGTAGAAGTAGAGGTTTGCAGCTTGTATGAGGACCGCATGCGCGTCTGCGTGCCAGCCAACATTGGACAGTAGGAGGCAGTGATGCAAAATAACAGAAAACTGCCTCAGCATACCTTGATCGTAGGTGGCCAGGGCGTAGGAAAATCTACTTTGATCCGCCGAGTGCTGGAGGCTCTGGATGTGCCGGTCTGCGGTTACATTACCCGCAAAGAGCCTCATTTGCGAGATCCTGAGCTGGGTGATCCCATCTACATATATGAGGCGGATCAGCCCCAGATCCAGACGGACGAGAATGTAGTAGGACATTGTCTGGATCAGAGACCGGTTGTGTATCAAGAGGCCTTTGATCGTTATGCTGAGAAGTTGCAGGCATTGTCCAAAGAAGATCATGAGAAGGCACCTTTGCTCCTGATGGACGAGGTGGGTATCATGGAGCGCCATTCTCCCGGCTTTTGTCAGGCAGTGTTGGATCTGCTGGAAGGAGATCGTCCCATATTGGCAGCAGTCAAGTACAAGGATCGCCCTTACCTGAATCAGATCCGTGACCATGAGCGATGCCGATGTTTTACGATCACAGAAGAAAATCGAGAAGAATTATTTGAAGAAGTGCTGGCGTTTGTGCGTCAGCAGCTGAGGTTGGTGAAGGATCGCGATTCTGTTGATCCAAGAAATTATCAGAAAGAAATCACCACCATTTATCTGGTGCGTCATAGTGAACCGGATAACAGCGTGGAGGATGAAATGAGTAGACCTCTCACTGCCAAAGGCCGACAACAGGCCGATTGGATCACAGAATATTTTAAAGAGAAACGGATTCAGGCACTTTACAGTAGTGATTATCGTCGTACTCTGGATACGATCCGTGGTCTTGCACGATATACCGGACTACAGGTTCATTCGGATCCCAGATTGCGAGAAGGTGTTTTGGGATGTCCCAAAGAAGAAAATCCTATCCATACCCTGCGGCAATGGCACGATTTTGATTATCGCCTTCCAGAAGGAGAGAGTTTGAGGCAGGTAGAGCAGAGGATGCTCCAATGTCTGAAGGAGATCCTGGTCTGTCATCGAGGAGAGAATATTGTTGTCAGTACTCACGGCACCGCCATCTCTTCGGTGATCCACAGTTACAACCCTGCCTTCGGATGGAAGGAAGCCAAAGCAGTCAAGCGGGCATGGCCCTGGATCCTGCGTTTGGAGTATGATCAAAATGGTACCTTTCTGGGATATACAGAGATGGTACGAGAACATGAACCATGTACATAAGAATTGAATAGTGTTTCCGATGCCTTACAGCCTAAAGAGATGATCCATGGCTGTCTGGCCGGAGCTAAATCGGCTCCCATACCGCAAGGTCAGAAATGACGCGGTGCTCCGTATTTGAGAAAGGAAATTAGCCATAGTTGAACACAGGCCATAGATTTTCTACAAGGAAAATAGGTTTGTGTATCCGTGGATCTGTTTATAGCAGAGGGCTTGCTTTGAATTTCTCAAAGCAAGCCCTTTTTTGTTGTCAGAGCATATCTCTCTGACGCCCTCCTTCTTTCTTGTCAGCTGTGTATTCTGGTCAAATAGGCAGCTGACGCAAAAAGAAAACGACTGAGATTGGGCCTCAGCCGTTTCCTATAAATGTAGAACACCGTTGTCGATGTCCCGCAGATATTATGATAGCGGTGTTCTCACAAACAATCAATATGATACGGAGAAAACCGAACATGAAAACAAGAAAAATCCTAGCATTGCTGCTGACCCTGCTGCTGCTGGGCCTGTGCGCCTGCGGTTCTCAGACTGGAACCACCACGGCAGCTCCCGAGACTACCACGACAGATGTGGAAAAAGAAACGAACGCGGCATCTGAGACTACCGATGCTCCCGCTGAGCCGGTAGAACTGATCGTGTTTGCTGCAGCCTCCCTGACCGAGACACTGACTACTCTGGGCAACCAGTACATGGCTGCGAATGAGAATGTGACCATCGTGTTTAACTTCGATTCCTCCGGTACGCTGAAGACGCAGATCGAGTCCGGCGCTGACTGTGACATCTTTATTTCTGCCGGTCAGAAGCAGATGAACCAGTTGGACATCGCTGCCGATCCTTCTATCAATACTACTGGACTGGATTTTGTTCTGGAAGGCACTCGTTTCAACATTTTGGAGAACAAGGTGGCTCTGGCTGTCCCTGAAGGCAACCCTGCTAACATCAATTCTTATGATGATCTGGTGAAAGGCATGAAGGATGGCAGTATCATGCTGGCCATGGGAAACTCCGACGTGCCTGTGGGACAGTACACTCAGAAGATCCTGACCCACTACGAGCTGGTGGAGGCGGATCTGGCTGCTGCCGGCGGCATCACTTACGGCTCCAACGTAAAGGAGGTTACCACTCAGGTGTCTGAGGCTACCGTAGACTGCGGTATCATCTACCAGACCGATGCTTTCTCTGCCGGCCTGACCGTAGTGGACACTGCCACCGCTGAGATGTGTGGACAGGTCATCTACCCTGCCGCTGTATTGAATGTATCCAAGAACGTGGATGCTGCCAAGGCTTTCTTAGAGTACCTAACCGGTGATGCTGCTGATGCCGTATTTGAGGCAGTTGGCTTCACTCCCATTGGATAAATAAAATCGTATAAGTGATCTCTCAGGCGGTGAGGCGGGACAGATCCGCCTGAGAATAAAAGGATGGAAGAAAAATGGATTGGTTTCCCTTGATCAACTCCCTGCGTATCGCTGGGATTAGTACAGTCATTATCTTTTTTGTGGGTATTTTTGCAGCCTATTATATCTCCAAAGCGCCCCGGATGGTCAAAGGTGTGCTGGATGTGGTATTGACTATGCCTCTGGTATTGCCTCCCACCGTAGTGGGCTATCTTCTGCTGCGGGTGCTGGGCCCAAAGCGCATCATCGGCGCCTGGTTTTTGGAGCATTTTGATCTGAAGCTGACCATGACCTGGTGGTCTGCTATCTTTGCCACGGTGGTGGTGATCTTTCCGCTGATGTATCGTACCGCCCGTGGCGCCTTTGAATCTTTTGATCAGACATTAGCCTATTCCGGACAGACTCTGGGATTGTCCAATACATATATTTTTTGGCGTATTCGTATGCCCTGCTGCCGTCAGGGTATCCTGGCTGGCACGGTGCTGGCCTTTGCCAGAGCCTTAGGCGAATATGGCGCCACCAGTATGATCGCCGGCTACACACCGGGACGTACTGCCACGATCTCCACCACGGTCTATCAGCTGTGGCGAACCAATGATGATGCCCTGGCATTTAAGTGGGTCATGGTCAACATGGCAATCTCCTTTGTGGTGCTGCTGGCCGTCAATATGTTGGAAAAACGCAACACCTCCTCTGCCAAGAAGGGGGGGCTGTAATATGTCTATCTTTGTAGATATCGAGAAAAACTTAGGTTCCTTTCACCTGAAAGTAAAGTTCGAGAGCGGCAATAACACCCTGGCGCTCCTGGGGGCCTCTGGCTGCGGCAAGAGCATGACGCTGAAATGCATCGCCGGCATCGAAAGGCCCGATCGGGGCAGGATCGTCGTGGACGGTATCACCCTGTTTGACTCGGAAAATCACATCAACCTGACGCCTCAGGAGCGGCGCGTGGGCCTGATGTTTCAAAATTATGCATTGTTCCCCAATATGACTGTGTTGCAGAATATCCGCACCGGAGCCAAAAGAGAGAAAGATAAGGCTCGCCGAGAAGAAATGGTGGCCCAGGTGATGGAAAGCTTTGGCCTGGCTCCTTTGGCTGGGCGCTACCCCCATCAGCTGTCCGGCGGACAGCAGCAGCGTGTGGCTTTGGCCCGCATCCTGGTATCGGATCCCCATATTCTGCTGTTGGATGAGCCTTTCTCAGCGTTGGACAGCCACCTGCGCTTTAAGTTGGAGCAGGAGGTCCGCAGCGTCATCCGCTCCTTTGGCAAGAGTGTCCTGTTGGTATCCCACGATCGGGATGAGGTCTTCCGCATGGCAGATCGGATCGCCGTCATGGAAAACGGTCGTATCGATGCCATCGGCACCAAGAAAGAGGTCTTTGACGATCCCAAGACCCGTACTGGTGCGATCTTGACAGGATGTAAGAATATATCGGCTGCTAAGTTGCGGGGAGATGGCAGGATCGATGCCACGGATTGGGGCATGGAGCTGACACTTGGGAGAAATCAGGCCGTGAATGCCATATCGACGGAGGAGACTGTGACCAGGCAGGCGGCGTCCATACAGTATGTGGGGGTTCGCATGCATGATATCCAACTACTGGAGACAGAGAACGCTGGTGCAACAGGAGCGTCTGATAAAGCAGGAAAGTCTGCCGAAGTAAAAACTGGTACCGTGGGCGAAGAAGTCCTGGTATGCCCGAAAAACACGTTTCACTGTCAGGTGGTGGAGGAAATCGAGAATCCTTTCTCCATGACCATCCTGCTACGACCTGTGGAGAGTTCCCATGCCATGCCAATCGGCCTGGAGACCAACAAAGAAACCTGGAAATTACACCGCGGAGAGATCGTAGCGATCCACATCCCTGCGGAATCTATATTGTTGCTGGAGGAGAGAGAAACATGATAAAAAATGCGGATTATAAGATGGCTAGACAATGCCTGTTGGATATCGTCGTTCCGGTGTCCCAGGAAAGGGTACGGATCTCTTGTTGTGGCGGCCGTGTCCTGGCAGAGGATCTGGTGGCGGCAGAGAATATCCCACCTTTTGATCGATCGCCTTATGATGGTTATAGCTTTCGAGCTATGGATGTGGATGGAGCAAG
>JAFYLG010000135.1 GCA_017537225.1 Lachnospiraceae bacterium | reverse complement strand
GGTGCCCGGTACTTCTCGTTCCGGCGTGACGATCTTGGGTGCTATGCTGCTGGGCGTATCCCGTACGGCTGCCGCAGAGTATTCCTTCTTCCTGTCCATTCCCATCATGTTCGGTGCCAGTGGCCTGAAGTTGGTAAAGTTCTTCCTGGATGGCAATAGTTTTGCCGGTTCTGAGGTGGGCGTACTGATCGTTGGTACCATTTCTGCCTTTGTAGTCGCTTTGATCGCCATTCGTTTCCTGTTAAATTACATTAAGCAGAACGATTTTAAGGCCTTTGGTTATTACCGTGTAGGTCTGGGTGCTGTGGTGTTGGTGTACTTCCTGCTGCAGAGTTATGTGGGAGCCTAAACATTGTAAATAAGAAATGAGGAAAGTGCCGGATCTTCTAAAAACAGAGATCCGGCACTGACTATAAGCAGATCATTTGGAAATGTAAGGAGAAAATTCGTATGGCACAGTGGAAAGAAGTAACCCCCAATCAGTGGGAAGAAAGTGTGTTTCGTCGTATTAGCAAGGACTGGATGCTGGTGACCGCAGAGAAAGAGGACGGCAGTGTCAATACCATGACGGCATCCTGGGGCGGTTTGGGCATCATGTGGAACAAGCCGGTGGCTTTTGTGGTGATCCGTCCTCAGCGTTACACCAAGGAGTTTGTGGATGCCAGTGGTCGTCTGTCTCTGACTTTCTTTGGAGAAGAGTATCGCAAGATGCTGGGATACATGGGCACGGTGTCTGGGCGTGATGAGGATAAGATCGCAGTGCAGGGGCTGACGGTGGCTCATGAAAGACAGACCCCTTATTTTGAGGAGGCAGATACGGTCATGATTACTCGCGTATTGTTTGCCCAGCCATACCAGGAAGAGAGTTTTCTGGATGCCGAGGTGAGAGAGAAGATGTATCCTTCCAAGGATTATCACACGCTGTACATTTGTGAAATCGAAAAGATCCTGGTGAAGGAGCAGTGATCATGGCAACCATAGGTCGTTGCGGGCAGAAAACTGTCAAAAACGAAGAATGGCATGTGTGGCTGGGAAATCAATTTCGCTCGGTACAGGTCACTTTTAAACATATGAAAACCGTCCGTCTTCGCATCGTGATCGGTGGACAGATTCGCTTGTCGGCACCGCATCGTACCAACAGAGAGTGGCTGGAGCATTTTTTGAAGGAACGTGAGCAGTGGATCTTGGAACAGATAGAAAAGATGCAGAGGATCCCACACACTGAAATGGAGAAAGCGAAATCCATGCCGCCACTTACCACCAAAGAGCGCAGGGAGGCCTTGGCATATCTGTTACCACTGGTAGAAAAATGGTATCCGGTGGTAGCTTTTCATGGAGTGCCTATGCCCCATGTGACCGTGCGCCGCATGAGCAGTCGTTATGGCAGCTGTAGTGTGGGGCGTGGCCGGATCACATTGGCAGAGATCTTATTGCATGTGCCAAAAGATTGTGCAGAGTATGTCGTGTTTCATGAACTGACACATTTTTTATATCCGAACCATGGGAAGGAATTTTATCGGTTTATTGAGAAGCATATGCCCGATTATCGGCAGCGGGAAAAACAATTGAGACAAATAAATAAAAACAAGGCCTGAAACTGAAAATGACAGAATCAGGCCTTGTTTTTGTAATTAGGATTGTTGCAAAAAATCAAGAGGGCAGAAAAGCGAACTTTTGAAGGATCATACTATGTCGCCTGACAGTCCTTTTTAAGGTATCCACATCGAATTGTAATGTTTCCTGATTTTCAATCCCTGATACATAGCGCTTGAATGTGTCTACGTAGCAGGATTCGATATGGCGCAGACGAGGCTGTATATCGTTTTCCAGGATGAGCCCAATATCGTGAGCTTTTTTCTCCACACAATCCAGTCTGGTTTCCACACGTTCTAGTCTGGTTTCTACACAATCCAGTCTGGTTTCCACACGTTCTAGTCTGGTTTCCACACAATCCAGTCTGGTTTCCACACGTTCTAGTCTGGTTTCCACACAATCCAGTCTGGTTTCTACACGTTCCAGTCTGTTTTCCATACGGTCCAGCCTGGGGATGACATTCTCAGTCAGGGTCTTGTGAGTGGCGATAGACAGTTCCTCCACATTACCCATACGATATTCCAGGGAATCTAAACGATGGTAAATAGGTGAGAGCTTCTCTTCAAATTTTGCTTCTAGTTTGGCATCCAGTTTCTTTTCAAATGCGTCAAAACGCGCATCTAATTTTTCGTCCAATTTGGTATCCAGCAAATTGGAAATGGCAGATAGTAATTCTGTGTTATTCATAGTACCTCCAGTGAATTGGGAAACGACAATGTGAGATGGAATTAAGTGAATATAAGGTATCGGCTGACCTTAAATAAGAGAGTGGAACCATTATAGCATAAGAAGCGAAATGAGTCCATATAAATATAATAAAAGTGGAACAAGAATTTTGAAAATCAGAGAAGAAAATAAAATCATGGAAACAGTAAAAAAATCATAAAAATGAGCAAAACTATTTCTAATAAAAATGTGATATTTTAGAAATGAGGTATAGCCTCTGCTGTTTTTGTTTGACAAACCAGTTCAATCTTCCTATAATTAGATGTCGAGAGTACTATGCGTGCTGTCATGTGGCACGATTTGCATACTTTTGTGAAACCTGGACAGAGTAGAAAGGAATCAATGACACGATGAACTGGTTAAATAAAATGGAACGTAAATTTGGTAAATATGCTATCTCTAATCTGATGCAGTATGTGGCGATCGTTTATGCTATCGGTGCGATTCTGCAGATCGTAAATCCCAATCTGCTAAATCTGTTGATGCTGGACTTTGGAGCGATTTTACAGGGACAGGTATGGCGTCTGTTGACTTTTGTGGTGTATCCACCCAGCAGTGGTCTGCTGTTTAATGCACTGTCGATTTTTGTATACTATACCATGGGACGTTCCCTGGAACAGCGATGGGGTACCTTTGCTTTCAATCTGTACTTTTTTATGGGTGTAATCTCCCATATTTTTGCCAGTATTTTGGTGTATTTCCTGGCAGGTCAGTACAAGATGGTACTGCCTATCGGAATGATGGGTACTTACTATCTGAATCTGTCTCTGTTCTTTGCCTTTGTAACGGAGTTTTCTGAGGTACAGTTTTTGCTGTTCTTTATCATTCCTATTAAGGCAAAGTGGTTGGGTATTATTGATGCGATTTATTTTGGAGCAACCATCATCGGTGGATT
>JAFYLG010000134.1 GCA_017537225.1 Lachnospiraceae bacterium | reverse complement strand
CAAGACCACCCTGTTAAAGATCATCAACGGTCTGGTTGCCGCCGACAGCGGTTCTATCACTTTAGGTTCCAAGGTGCAGATCGGTTACTACGATCAGGAGCATCAGGTGCTTCATCCGGAGAAAACTCTTTTCGAAGAGATCCTGGACGATCACCCCGCCATGACCAACACGGAGATCCGCAGTCTTTTAGCTGCCTTCCTCTTTACCGGCGATGATGTTTTCAAACGTGTGGGCGATCTGAGCGGTGGCGAGCGAGGCCGTGTTTCCCTGGCCAAACTGATGCTGTCCGAGGCCAACTTCCTGATCCTGGACGAGCCTACCAACCATCTGGACATGGTATCCAAGGAGATCCTGGAAAAAGCCCTGTCCCAGTACACCGGCACCGTCCTGTACGTATCTCACGACCGTTACTTTATCAATAAGACAGCCACCCGCATCCTGGATCTGGATCACGGCGGCTTTGTGGGCTATCTTGGCAACTATGACTACTACCTGGAAAAACGAGCCGAACTGGCCGCCAGCAGTTACAGTGCTGCCAATGGTTCCAATGCATCTGCCAGCTCCGCCAATGGATCCGGTAATTCCAATCCCTGGGCCACCGCATCTCCTGCTGCCAAGGAAGAATCTGCTGCTAAGCTGGACTGGAAGGCCCAGAAGGAACAGCAGGCCAAGGAGCGCAAGCGCAAAAATGACCTGGCAAAGTGCGAGGCCGAGATCGCCCAGTTGGAGGACCGCACCGCCGCTATCGACGAAGAAATGGCTCGCCCCGAAGTGGCTACCAACTCCTACAAACTGCAGGAGCTGAGCAGTGAGCAGGCCAAAGTCAATGCACGTTTGGAAGAGCTGTATGAACTGTGGGAGACCCTGGCAGAAGAATAAAGTTTCCATTTCACCGGTCCCACACATCTCCTTCCTTTTTCTACTACAATCTATTTAGGAGGAAACCTTCATGTACGAATTTAAAGAAAACGAGATCATCACTCTGACTGCCGAAGATGGCAGCGACGTAGAACTGGAATATATGGGCCAGACTGAATATCAGGGAGCCACCTACGGTGCCTTCTATCCCGTGCCCGAGGAGGACGAGGACATCCTGGATGCCGACTACGATATGGTGATCCTGAAGATGTATGACTTAGACGGCGCTCAGGCCTTTGACATGGTAGAGGACGACGACCTGTACGATACTCTGGGTGAGATCTTTATGGATATGATTTTCGGAGAGGACTGATGTCCTCTCCGATTTTTCTTTTCCTATTATATTTTTTGAGTATATCGACACTTCGGAAAACCACTGCATCCAAGGAATTCGCCATACTTTCCCTTACGTTCTACCAACTTGGCTCCGCAATTGGGACAAACCCTCAGATTTTCAACCACCGCATTATCTTCTGATATTAGCTGTAACTTGACAGCATCTTCTTCAAAGCATCTTGCAGACTCTACTTCTTCATATATCTGCTGATATTTTGCGAAATAATCCTTACGGTCTTCGACATTCCAGCTCAACATTTCTTCTGCCATTTCTTTCATATCTTTTTTCGAAGTCCGCATCTCTTTACACTCTTTGCACATCTGTTTGATGACAGTAATCAACTGATCAGCGCGAACCACTTTGTTTTTCACTTCTTTTTTTGCATAACGATCATTGACCACAGTCTTAGGATTAGCTAGAACCACTAACGGCTTATGATATCGGTCAAAAAATTGATTTACCGTCATCCTTCCCACTAGTCCCTGCCCACTTAATCGACGATGTTTCAGTACATTCATATGTCGTTCGTTTTGCGTGATAGGCGAATAAATTCCTTCTTTCTTTTTCTTTCCTTTAAACTCAATGGTTCGTATGAAATTACCTTTAGAATCAATTTCAATATTGCCAATCAAATTTTTACATTCCAAAACAAAGTTTAGCCATGGCGTGATAATATAATAGTCGATTTGTGCACTCAAATCATCTGTTTCGATATAAACATCATGTAGTACATACATATCCATTCCACTGTTTTTCAATTCAAACAGAATGGTATCCTCACCAACAATTCCTGCCTTGGCAATGTACATCTCCTGCTCAATTTTTTCTCGCAACTCTCCAGTAGTTTTAGGAAGCAGTTCCTCCAACTTTTCTAAATATTGTTTCGCATCACTGCTTTCCTTTACAATGACAACCTCTGGTTTCGAAAACAAAGCCATTTTCGTGCCCTCCAACACAAAATCTACAAATCACATGACTTAATTTTACAACGTTTTTGTAATGCCCCAATCATGTTATACATTTCCATTACACCGACATCAGCTTATATAGTCCCCTGCACCAGTGCCTCTTTCTGAGCCTTGGTCATCTGCTTTAATTCATACTCACGGCGCATGGCTTCTTCTTTGGTATCAAAGGTCTCATGATATACCAGTTCCACCGGCAGGTGGGCTTTGGTGTACTTGCCTCCCTTGCCGCTCTGGTGTGCTTCCAGACGTTTTTCCAAATCATTGGTCCATCCCGCATAGAGAGAGCCATCGGCGCAACGCAACAGATAAGTATAATTGGTCTCGGCAGGCTTTTCCACAGTTTTCTCCACAGGAGCCTCTGCCTTTCTCTTCTTGCGACGACGATCGATGCGGGTACCGATCTGAGCCTCGGTGCGCCACTGAGGAGCCTCTACATTCTCACCCCAATACTCATCCAGCTGAACGATCCGTCCTCTATGCATCTGAAAGAACGAAGTCACATAGTAAGAAGTACCTTCCATCCACAGGTGTACCACAGTCACCAGATGCTCGCCCACCCGCTGCATGCGCTCGATGACCACCTTGCGGCGGCCGGGACGCTGACAATGAGCCTCTACCAGATCTGCTACGGTAAACTCTTCATCGGTGGTCTGCCAACGAATCACGGCATCCTCACTAAAACACTTTTCCATCATTCTATCCTGATCCGCCACGCACTTCCAATAGCGCTTGGCAAAACGTTCCATATCCATAATGTTTCCCCCTTTACGGTGAACTCTTTCTTTTATCATAACGTATTTTTACGCAGTTTTCCAGTCTTTCTTGTGAAACCATGGCTCACATTTTATTCGCTACGCTACCGCATCAATTTTTCCATACACAACAGTCCCCATCCCTGCTTACTGTCCGGCATCTCCAATCTCACGCAACTGTCCCGCAGCCACAGTTTCACCTGAGCATTGGTCAGATAGGGATACTTTTCCAATAGACAGGCCACCGCTCCTGCCACCATAGGCGTAGACATGGATGTACCACTCTTGACGGTGTAAGGAGAATCCGATGGACGCACCATACGGTTACAGGAAATAATTTCACAGCCCGGCGCCACCAGATCCGGCTTGCAGATGCAGGCCTTGGTGGGACCTCGCCCGGAATAATTGCGCATCCGGCCGCCGTCCACCTGAGTTTCCTTATCATCATCGCTGCAACCCACCGTAATCAGTTTGCGACTGATCCCTGGAGTAGCAATCGTCTGAGGTCTGGGACCATTGTTGCCCGCGGCAGCCAGCACCACCATACCAGCATCCCACAAACGCTCCACGCCGCGCACCAGCGTAGTATCCTCGTCCATTCCCTCTTCATCAAAAGCCCCCATGGAAATATTGACCACGCGGATCCTTAACTCTTGCTGCTTATTCAAAAGATATTCTACACCGGCCAGCACTTGATCCACCGTACCGCTGCCGCGCCAATCTAGTACCTTCACCGCAATCAAGTGGGCTCCCGGCGCCATCCCGGCACATTTCCCGTCAGAAGATCGCCCGTCCCCCAATGCGATCCCCGCAATGTGGGTCCCGTGGCCGTTATCATCATAGCAAGCTTGCTTTCCCCGCACCGCATCATAAAAGCCAGCGATACGATCACGAAAATCCAGGTGAGGATAGGCCCCGGTGTCCATCACCGCCAGGCCGATCCCTCGCCCGGTATACCTTGTCTCACTCATTCTGTTCGCTCCCTCTTTTGTCACTATCAGTGTATTCGAGGGACGAGGAGGCGGTTTCTATCTCCATCCGATACGACATTCCTCTATGAACCACTGGCCCTTCCAGGCCACATAACTAACCTATATAGGTGAATCTTTGGTATACCTGTCCATCTCGCTCTACCGTCTCATTCCACATAGAGGCCGGACGGACCCACAGACCACCTTCTCCATACAGAGGGCGATAGACTACCATGGCCTCGTCCGTCTCTGAATGGCGGGCGATCCCGATCACTTCATATTCATTTCCTTTAAAATGACGATATTTACCCAGGTGGATCGTCTGCTCCATCTTCTGTTCCATCTTCTTCTCCTTTCTCATTTCATCCTACCAGCATCGTACCATACCTTTTAAGGTTTTTTCAATAAAATAGTAACTCCTCCTTGTTGCTTTCCACTGTGTTTTTCATATTATGTATGATTTTTCAACTTTTTTAATTTTTTTTCAAAAAGTGCTTGCCAAACGAAAAAATGTATGCTATAGTATCATTCGTTCGGGGCATTAGCGCAGCTGGGAGCGCGCCACACTGGCAGTGTGGAGGTCAGGGGTTCGAATCCCCTATGCTCCATTTTTTATTGCTCAAAACCATGAGAAATCGTGGTTTTGAGCTTTTTTCTTGCAAAAAAGACCCGGGTCCACCGGGTCTTCCTATCGTTCATTCCAGGGCTTCGATCTCCACCGCAGTACCATTGGCAGATACCACCAGATGATTGGTCAAAACCATCATATCAAAATCCATAGCCAGCACCGCATTGGCTCCGCAAGCGATCGCTTCTTTGATCATCCTTTTTTGCGCCTCTTTTTTTGCGCGGCCAAGCCTCTCACCAAAAGTTGCATTGGACGTTCCCAACACATTGGTGACATTGGCACTGATGTCGCCAAAGAGCCCCATTCCCATGATTTCCTCACCGCTGACCACGTCAATATAACGCTTCACCCGATAGCCATCAAAAGAAGGTCCGGTAGTGACAGTAAATCCTTTTCTTTTTTCCAGATAATCCGCCAAATTCTTCTGTTTTTCTGTTTCCCTCTCCTGATCCTGCTGCCAATCATACAGATTTTCCTGTAAGTTTCGGTCTGCTTTTTCGATGCTTTCCCAAATCTCTTTTTGCACCCTCTCGTCTACCAGACCTTCTTCCAACAATATCGTCATATATTCTTTCGCTCGCAGACGTTCCATAGGATTGACAGAAATCAGTTTGGATTTCATGTCAAAACAATCGTCACAGATATACAGACGCTTGGTAGAAAACAATTGATAGGAATCCATGATTTCCAGTTCTTTCCCACAAATACAACATCGATCCATACTATCTCCCTCCTGTCATTTAATAAAATGCGTTCTCTTCCATCTCTACCGACTCAGTCACCGTCAGAAAATCCTCTTCTGTAATAAAGTCAGCATCAAAGTACAAGCGATACTGCACACTGCTGTTCTCTCTGGTGATCAGCGCTATATATAGCTGCCTTTCACTCATATCGATCTGCTCCAGGGTTCTCTGCATCACCGCGCGTCCCAACGCCAGCTCCTCATACTCCTCCACCACATTTGTCCGCATGCGAT
>JAFYLG010000133.1 GCA_017537225.1 Lachnospiraceae bacterium | reverse complement strand
CACCCTGCCCAATGCTAAGGGCGACCTGTTTGTACAAATGGGCATCCTGCGATCCCAGGTCAACATCCGCGATCTGGAGCTGATCGACGAAGCCTCCATCACTGGTCCTACCGGAGCCGTAGGCGGTCCCAAGAACAAAAAGCAAAAGTCCAACATGAGCGGCATCGGTATGTCCAAGTCCATGAGCATCTCCCCTGAGGTAAATCTCATCGGTATGACTGTAGACGAAGCCATGGCTATTCTGGATAAATATATCGACGATGCCTACCTGGCTCACCTGCCTCAGGTCCGTATCATTCACGGCCGTGGCACCGGCGCTCTGCGCAATGCCACCCATAAGTTATTAAAACAGCGTAAGTCTCAGGTAGAAGAATTCCATCTGGGTGCCTTTGGTGAAGGTGACCACGGTGTGACCATCGCCACCCTGAAAGGAGGAGCGAAAAAGTAATGGCAGACAAGCAACGGATCCTCATCGTCGATGACGACGAAAATATTGCAGAGTTGATTTCGCTCTACCTGATGAAAGAGTGCTTTGACACCTGCATCGTTCACAACGGAGAAGATGCCCTGGACAAGTTTCAGAGCTTTGCTCCTCACCTGATCCTACTGGATCTGATGCTGCCCGGCATCGACGGCTATCATGTATGCCGTGAGATCCGCAAGACTTCCACCACCCCCATCATCATGCTCAGTGCCAAGGGCGAAGTATTCGACAAGGTCCTGGGACTGGAGCTGGGCGCCGATGACTATGTGATCAAGCCCTTTGATTCCAAAGAACTGGTGGCTCGCGTCAAAGCAGTCCTGCGTCGTACTGCTGTCCAGCCGGTTCCCACGACCGCATCTTCTGCCCCTCAGGGTGATGTGGTCTCCTATCCGGATCTGGTAGTAAATCTGACCAACTACTCTGTTCAGTACATGGGACAGACCATCGACATGCCTCCTAAAGAGCTGGAGCTTTTATACTTTTTGGCCTCCTCTCCCAACCGGGTATTCACCCGCGAACAGCTTCTGGACCGCATCTGGGGCTATGAATATATCGGCGACACCCGCACGGTGGATGTACATATCAAACGTCTCCGCGAAAAAATCAAAGATCATCCTGCATGGACTCTGGCCACTGTCTGGGGTATCGGATATAAATTTGAGGTAAGATCTCGATGAAACGACTATACACCAAATTTTTGCTGGGATATCTGGGCTTTATTATACTTGGTTTTCTCACCATCGCCCTGTTCTCCTCCCGTCTGACCGAACAGTATCTGCTGCGTTCCACCGGAGAAAAACTATACAATGAGGCTTCTCTTCTGGCTCAGGAATGTGCTGAACTGTACAGCGGATCCGATCTGGATCTGATCAGTGCCAAACCGGCCATTCAGGCTCTGGCCTCCTACATGGATGCTTCTGTCTGGCTTATGGATCGTCAGGGAGAGATCTTTTATGATTCCAGCCATCGGGATACCCATTTGGTCATCCCACAGTTTAATCCCGCTGATCCGGGACAGCAACACTATACCGTAGGATATTTTTACGATCACTTTAAACAGGAGACTCTCACCGTCTGTGCGCCGATTTCCGGCAATTACCAGATTCGAGGATACGTGCTTTTGCATGTTCCTGCCGCTACTGCTCTGGCCCCCAGAGATGCCATTTTAAATGTGATCTACCTGACAGGGCTGATCCTCTTTGGACTGTCACTGATTTTGCCAGTGATTTTCTTTTTGCTGATCTCCCGTCCTATCAAAAAGGTGTCCATGGCCGCCAGCCAGTTTGCCCAGGGCAATCTGAACTATCGCTGTGATCTCCACTCCGAGGACGAGATGGGCTATCTGTCCAAAACACTGAACTATATGGCCAGCGAACTGTCCAAGACCGAGGAATTTCAGCGCAAGTTCATCTCCAATGTATCTCATGACTTTCGTTCTCCCCTGACCAGCATCAAAGGTTATCTGGAGGCCATGATCGATGGTACCATTCCTCCGGAGCTTCACGAAAAGTATATGAAGCTGGTCATCACCGAGACCGAGCGCCTGACCAAACTGACCCAGAGCACCTTGGCCCTTCAAAGTCTGGAAAGCCGCGGCACCTACCTGGAGCAGACCAATTTTGATATCAATCAGGTGATCAAAAATACAGCGGCCGCCTTTGAAGCTGCCTGTGTCCCCAAAAAGATCACTTTTGATCTGACCTTCTCCTCCCGCAGTATGATGGTGCGGGCGGACATGAGTAAGATCCAACAGGTGCTCTACAACCTGATCGACAACGCCATCAAGTTCTCCCATAACAACTCCGTGATCTGGCTGGAGACCTACGAACGCTACGACAAAGTCTTTGTCTCCGTCCGCGATACCGGCATCGGCATCCCCAAGGAAAGCCAGAAAAAGATTTGGGATCGCTTCTACAAGACCGACCAGTCCCGCGGTAAAGACAAAAAAGGTACTGGTTTGGGACTGTCCATCGTAAAAGAGATCATCCAGACTCATGGGGAACACATCAATGTGATCAGCACGGAAGGTGTAGGAACCGAGTTTATTTTTACTCT
>JAFYLG010000132.1 GCA_017537225.1 Lachnospiraceae bacterium | reverse complement strand
CTGTCCTGCTCTCCCCCATATTTTCTGTCTTTTTTCCTGTCCTGCTTCATGCCTTATGCCCTCCGATCTGGTTGTTACGTTCTCTGGTCATGGCACCTTCCTGCAGGTTCATCCCTTTTAAGATGGCACTTTTTCCATGTTTTTTCTTGATATCCAGTACCGCCTGCTGTATCTTTCGTTCCTTAGCCAGTTCTGCCTCTTCTTCCTGACGGCGCTGTTCCTCAGCCTCATAATCCACAAACAAACACATCTGTTTACACTCAGCCTCTGCAGAACGAGCCTCCCCCTCCGGCACCACATGATTGGCCGCCAGATTGACCCGCCGCACCAGCAATGCCGGATCCACAATGCGATCGTATAATCCCAATACCGCCTCCATGATCCTCCTGGTAGAAGATGTCTGGCACTCCAGATTCACCGAACCGTGAGCATGCTTCGGCTTCTGGCGACCAAAATGATCGGTAACCACCGGCCCACCATAGGCCTTGCGACGATCCGGATCGGTCAGATTTTCAATATCATATCCTACTGTCAATACGATCTGATCCGTGACCAGCCCCTTATCCACCAGATCCAGTACTAACAGATCCGTCATCTCCTGGACGATCAATCTCCCACCGGCATGATCATAAGGTCGCTGCAGTACCTGACCGGAACCGACACTGCTGGACTCCGGCCGGTATGCCTTGATATCCGCCATGGTACAGGGCTCCCAGCCCCAGGCATGATCGATCAGCAGCTCCGCATTGACACCAAACATCTTGTACAACAGTTCTTCATTATGATAGTCTCCCGGACGCCCCAGTGAACATCGGGCAATATCTCCCATGGTATACAAACCATGGGCTTCCAGTTTGTTGGCATAGCCATGGCCCACTCTCCAAAAATCTGTCAATGGTCGGTGATCCCACAAGAGACAACGATAGGATATCTCATCCAACTGAGCAATACGCACCCCATCCTGATCCGGCTCCACATGCTTAGCCACAATGTCCATCGCCACCTTGCAAAGATACAGATTGGTCCCTATGCCGGCAGTCGCTGTGATCCCGGTAGTGGCCAGCACATCCTTGATCATACGTCTGGCAAACTCGCGGGAGGTCAGCTGACTGGCCCGTAAGTAGGATGTCACATCCAGAAACACTTCGTCGATGGAATAGACGTGGATATCCTCCGGCGCCACATATTTCAGATACACCTGATAGATCCGGGTGCTGTACTGCATATATAAAGCCATATGCGGCGGCGCAGCAATATAGTCCACTGCCAACGCAGGATCCTGATCTAACTGATCCGCATAGACAGAAGCCCCCGTCAGCCTCCTGCCCGGCGCATTGTAACGGCGCTCTGCGTTGATCTCCCGTACCCGCTGTACCACCTCAAAAAGACGAGCTCGCCCAGAGATCCCATACCGCTTTAAAGAAGGAGACACTGCCAGGCAGATGGTCTTCTCTGTACGGCTGACATCCGCCACCACCAGATTGGTATTCAGCGGATCCAAACCGCGCTCCATACACTCTACGGCAGCATAAAACGACTTTAAATCAATGGCAATATAAGTACGAGAACTCTCCTGCCCCATCCTGTGCACCTCCTTTCAACCGTCTTTTCCTGCATCTTCATTCTGAAATAAAATAAATCCGAACATGTGTTCTATTTTCTGATTATAACACAGGACGCACTCTCTGACAAGAGATAATATTTTCCCTTCCGTTCTTGTCTCAGAATTTTAAACTCTCCTTCTCTTTTTACACAAAAAAGCCGCCGTGTCTTAAGACACAGCGGCCATTTCTTCTTTTTACCGTACTACTTTTAAATAACCCCATTTGCCACCAACGCGGAAGCTGATAAAGTTCTCAGATAAATAGCCCATATCTTCATAGGTCGCACTGCTCCAATCACTTTCCGCCGCGCGAAGACTGATATCTCTCACCTGATAGCTCCAGGAATTCTCGTCATACACAACAGAAGCACCTGTTTTGTACAATCCATTGCTGATCAGAGATGCTGCAGAAACTTTGGCGATCACATTTCCCTGATACTCTACTGTCAGAGGGGTCTCTCTGTCATAAGCCAGACCTCTCAGGGCAGAAACTGCATTTTTGCGAATCACTTTTTCCTTGGTCAGGTCCTCTGTCAAAACAGTGATGTATCCGTCTTCCAGATAGGTGGCATCCACCTTGACTACATCCAGCCCGTTGCCATTTCTGGTGATTTGATAATATGATCTCTCTCCCTCGCTATAGGAAACACTGTCATAGGAATAACCCACATACAGTTCTTCGTTCATCACACCATAGTAAGACTCGCTGTAGAAACGATTGATCCCCTCTATCTTAGCTAAAATCGTTCCGTCATAATCACACAGGACCACATTGTTTCCATCGTTGGCAATAATACATCCCAGAGTAGGATCCAAACGCTGCTCTCCGTCGTATACTGCATCCAGAATTCTTTGGCCGTTTACATCTACATAGTACTGCTTGGTTTGTCCATCCACAAAGTCGTATACCTGATACAGAGGAAGCCACTGATAGCCCCATGATCCATTAAATGATCCATACTCACTGGCCTGCTCCACGCTTCTGGCTCGAACCGTAAGCACCTCTACAAAGTTCTGGTCCAGAACGATCCAGTCTGCGGTACCACTATTTTCATCGTAATTTTCCCGAACCAGATAGCCATCCCCGGTAACACTGTAGATGTCATAGCCAGGATCATACTCTCCACCATTCAATGTATAAATCTGATATGTGTAGTGGTTCTGCCAACCGGCATCCGTTTGCTGCGACTCCGTATATGTCGCATAGAGATACTCATTATGCCAGATCTCGCAGTCACTAAAACCTTTTAAAATCACCCTGCCGCTTTCGTCCACCAGTTTTCCTGTAACAGCAGCATCGGAATACGCTGTGTGAGAACCGTTATAAACCGCATACAACACCGGATCATCGGATAACTGATCTACATAACCCAATTTACTATCTACGATCTCCAGATTTTTATCCAGCCAAAGCGTCTCCATGCCGTTATATACACGAGTAATGTCCTTTTGATTTCCGTTATAGCGAGCCTGCTGGATCGAATTGTAGCAATAATAAGTGCCCCAGGCACCTTTAGCCGGTGCCAGCAATTCCAGCAAGCGATAGTCGATCCATTCATCTCCGCCACCGTAGCCACGTTCGTCCGCTACCAAAATATCAACAGGCAGCACCTTATTGCCGTTCTTATCGATCAAATTCGTCCATACATGATAATCATGCTCATCAGAAAACCAGCTAACTTCTGCTAAGCCATCATAAAAAGACAATCCTTTTGTCCAACCGTCATCCATCAGATACTGCAGCGGGATCACCTCGTTACCGGACTCATCGATATAACCATAATAGTAGCAGTCATACCATCCATACCAGGCGTCCTGAGATGCATCGGTGCGTACGCCCACTGCCGCGCGTCCTTCACAGAAATCTGCAGCATAGTCGTAAGGACCGGCAATGACATTTCCCTCGGTATCGATATAATAATACTGCATGCCACCTGCATCCTGTGCATAGCCAACGACAGCACGCCCCTCGTGGAATTCACCGGCATAATCGTACTGAGCTGCGATGTACTCCTGCATCTCAAAAATGACTTCATTGGAATCCGTATTATTATCGGTATTGCCACCAGGACGATTTTCACCGGATCCATCATTATTGATCACTACCTCAGGGTGCTTTTTACTGATCTCCTGCTGTTTGTCTGCCAATGCTATTCGATCCTGATCTGTCACAACATTCCAGCCCTGAGACAAGGCATCTACTGCAGCTTGAGGATCATCCATGGCCAAATATACATCGGCCAATCCCAGATAAGCATCCACCTTCTTGGGATCGATCTGGATCGCTGCCTGGAATGCCAGAATGGCATTTTCATAATCTCCACTGTTCAACAGACGGATCCCCAGGTCATACTGTCCCTGCCAGGTCATCTCTCCCTGCTGACCACTCTCATTGGTAGCTCCTCCGCCACATCCTACCATGGTAAATACCAGGCAGAACGCCAGCAACAGCGCTACTATCATTTTATTTCTCTTCATACCCAAACCCTCCACTGGTATATGTTGATAGTTTCATTATAACAGATTATTTTTTTAAGTAAAGAATTGGCAGCGACATTACTATAGTAATATCACTGCCAATCGTATAATATATCTTATTTTTCTGTCACTAACTCTTCACGGCTTTTTCTCTTTTTGGGACGCAGCTTATCATCTTCCTTAGCATAGCCCACGGTGATGACCAGACGTACCGTCTCCTCCAGGCCACAGGCCTTACGGATCTTGGCATCATCCAGCCATCCCAGGATGCAGGTACTCAGCCCCTGGGCCGTAGCCTCGGCAGTCAGGTAAGCTACCGTGATACCGATATCGATGGAACGATAGTCATTGTTCTTTAACTTAGCACCTACCGCAGCAGACTTTACATAGGGCTTCTCCGACACTACGATCTGCACCGGTGCCTGAGGGGCAAACTTATTCATACCACCCAGACCCCGAGTGGCCTCTGCCACTGCCTTGGCTACCTCACCACGGCACACGGTAAAATGATAGGGCTGGCCATTGCAGGCAGAAGGTGCCAGACGGGCCGCCTCTAACATAGCATCGATCTTTTCCTGTTCTACCAGACGAGTCTCATCATAGCTGCGACAGGACTGACGTGCCTGTGCGATCTCCATAAAATTCATATTCATTCTCTCCTAAATATCTTCTAAAAAATCTTTGACAATATCCTCTAAGACACGATTTCCAGACATCTCCAGAAACCACAGATACAATTTTGCCCAGGCTTCTCACCTGGGCAAAATCGATCTTATTTTGATTTTTTATTTGTCTTCTTCCTTCTCATACTCGTGCTTTAAGATCAGCAGTCGATTGATACGATGGGTCTCATCCACATGCTTTACCAAAATGGTATATTCCTTAAAGTCAAAGGCATCAAAGGCTACCGGCATGGCACCGATATTTTCGGTGGCCCAACCGGCTACAGTAGTAT
>JAFYLG010000131.1 GCA_017537225.1 Lachnospiraceae bacterium | reverse complement strand
TGCCGTTAAGGAAGCTGTTGCAGACTGTGTAAAGCAGGCTGGCGGCGATCCTGAGGCTTTCCTGGCTAAGACTGTTGATAAGGTGGCTTCCGCAGATGAGACATATGATGCTGATCTGGCTATTATTGGTTGTGGTGCTTCCGGTTTCGTAGCTGCTATTACCGCTGCTAAGCAGGGTGCTAAGGTTGTTGTTCTGGAGAAGGGAAGCAGCGTAGCAGCTGTTAACGGTATCAAGGTATCCGGTCCTTTCGCTGTACAGACCTCTGTGCAGGCTGAGGCTGAGGGTGGCAACACTCTGGGTATCGACGAAGTTCTGTTCCACGTTATGGACTACACTCACTGGACTCCCAACCCCGCTCTGATGCGTCGTTGTCTGGAGACATCCAAGGAAGCTGTAGATATTCTGCGCAGCATCGGTTATGAGTTCCAGCTGGCTAACTTCCGTTTTGAGACCCCCTTCAAGGGCATCAAGGAAGGTTTCCACCTGATCAAGAACTCTGTAGATGATCGTGTAATGCTGTGGGAGAAGGCTCTGGCTGATAATGGTGTACAGGTTCTGTACAAGACCGCTGCTCAGAATCTGATCATGGACGGCGAGAAGGTTGCCGGTCTGAAGGGTCAGAAGGAAGACGGCACCAAGGTTACCGTTAACTCCAAGGCTGTTATCATCGCTTCCGGTGGTTACCTGGGCAACCGTGACCTGCAGGAGAAGTTCTTAAAGACCCGCAAGCTGAATGTAGCTTCCGGTGGTGACTCTCTGTGTACCGGTGATGGTATCCTGATGGCTACCGATATCGGTGCTGGTATGGAGAAGACCTTTGGTTACTGCCCTTGCGAATACGGCGGAACCCACTCCAAGGCTTCCCGTCCCGCTAAGCAGGATAAGTACGATCAGAACCAGGCATTCAAGTTTGGTCTGTATGGTTGCCTGCTGGTAGACGCTCATGGTAAGCGTTTCATCAACGAAGGTCTGCTGTGTGACTACCCTATGTCCTACGGTAGTGAGCAGATCATCAAGAACACTCCTTGGTACGCAGTTGTTGACCAGGCTTACGTAGATGCTATGGCTACCAAGGGTCTGTACGAGTACACCACTGCCAAGGGTGCTACCGAGGAGACTTGGTTCATTGGTAACTACTTCAAGAATCGTATCCTGACCAACATCTACGATGATATCGAGGAAGGCCTGAAGGAAGGCTGGATGTGGAAGGCTGATACCCTGGAAGAACTGGCTGAGAAGCTGGGTATGGAGAGCCTGATGGATACCATCAAGACCTACAATGGTTACTGTGAGGAAGGCGTTGACAAGCAGTTCGGCGCTAATCCTTGGTACCTGTCCAAGGTTGCTCAGGGTCCTTTCTACATCACCGAGAACGAGCCCAGTGCATGGAGCACCTTCGGCGGCCTGAGAATCGACGATTGCTGTCGTGTACAGACCATGGACTTCGATTACATCGAGGGTCTGTATGCTTGCGGTACTGACTGCGGCAGCATGTACTATTCTCCTTACTACGATGTAGCAGGCTTCTGCTATGGTCTGTGCATCGATTCCGGTACCATCGCCGGTAAGGAAGCCGTAGCTTACATCAAGGGCTAATGGTGTTTGCATTTCCTGGTGCATAGAAAATAAAAGAGCGGGTGCGGCGTGATCACAGGCCGTGGCCCGCTTTTTTGTGTCCAGAAATCTCTTGACAAAAACACCATTTTTGCATAGACTAAAGTATATCTGTAAACGACTGTGAACGGAAAAGTATTCTGCAACATGGTGTCAGAGAGGGAGCGTCATCGGCTGAAAGCGCACCTGACCGGACGGTAGAAGAAGTGCATCCGGGAGTCGGTTTTGTGAGCATTGGCGGGGATCGATGTTAGCAAGGCCCGTTACCCCACGTTACGGGGATCGAGGGAGACCCTATAGGGGTCTAAGTAGAGTGGAACCGCGGAGTATATGACTTCGTCTCTTGTGCATGTGCGAGGGATGGGGTCTTTTTTTTCGTGTTAGCCATGAGCAGTGCGCCGGGCAGCAAAAAATATCTGCGTCATGTTTACGTGTAAGCAGATATTCTTTTGATGGCAGGCATAGTGCGAAGCACACGACCGAGATGAAGCGAAGCGGAATCGAGGTGCACTGCGAAGGCAGTGAGTGCACATGTAGTGCACTGCGAAGGCGATGCAATGACATAAAGAAAGGACACGAATCTATGGGCTTAATTTCATTTATCCGCAATGAGATCGCAGTGATCCGGGAACGAGATCCTGCCATCAAATCTTCGGCGGAAGTCATTTTATATCCGACCTTTTGGGCTATCCTGTCTTACCGGACCGCTCATAAGTGGTATACCAATGGACACTATTTCTGGGCCAGATGGCTGTCTCAGAAAACTGCCAGACGGACCGGTATCGAGATCCATCCCGGTGCGCAGATCGGCGAAGGTCTGTTTATCGACCATGGTCATGGCGTAGTCATTGGTGAGACTGCCATTCTCGGAGATAATGTGACTCTGTATCAGGGCGTCACTCTGGGTGGTAACGGCAAGGAAAAGGGCAAGCGTCATCCTACTTTGGGCAATAACGTTATGGTCAGTGCCGGTGCCAAGGTACTGGGCTCCTTCACCATCGGTGATAACAGTAAGATCGGTGCCGGATCGGTAGTGCTTTCGGAAGTGCCTCCCAATTCCACGGTAGTAGGTGTTCCCGGTCGGGTGGTCAAGCGTGACAATGTGCGTCTGCCTCAGCATGACCTGGATCAGATCAATCTGCCTGACCCGGTAAAGCAGGAGATGGAGCAGCTGCGCCGCCAGTATGTAGAACTGTATCAGCAGTGCAACTCCTTGCAGGAGGAACTAAGCCAGTTGCGACAGCAGGTATCCTCTGACCAGTAAGTATAACAGAAATCTCTCGTTGCCATCGATGTGGCGGCGATCAATGATAAGTAACTTCCCGGCAATTTTGCCGGATCCTTTATCACTTGAAAAGAAAGGAAAAATCATCATGAAAATTTACAACACTCTCAGCAAGAGAAAAGAAGAGTTCGTACCCTTAGAGCCCGGTAAGGTAAAGATCTATGTGTGCGGCCCTACCGTATACAATCTGATCCATATCGGTAATGCCCGTCCCATGATCGTATTTGATACCGTGCGTCGTTACTTTGAGTACAAGGGTTTTGATGTAAACTACGTATCCAACTTTACTGACGTAGACGATAAGATCATTAAGAAGGCTATCGAAGAGGGCGTAGAGGCAGAAGTGATCTCCCAGCGTTATATCGCTGAGTGCAAGAAGGATATGGCTGCCATGAATGTGCGTCCTG
Organism: Lachnospiraceae bacterium; assembly: GCA_017537225.1. GTDB lineage: Bacteria > Bacillota > Clostridia > Lachnospirales > Lachnospiraceae > RGIG7193. The sequence goes on along the minus strand of JAFYLG010000131.1, from coordinate 11,720 downwards.
CCACCACCCATCCTTTGGCTACTCAGGAGATCTGCGGTATGCTGGATATGATCGGTGATCTGATCGAAAAGGGCCATGCCTACGCTGTTTCTGATGGTACTGTATATTTCCGTACCCGCAGCTTTAAGGACTATGGCAAGCTGTCTCACAAGAATCTGGACGATCTGCAGGCCGGTCATCGTACCATCAAGGTAACCGGTGATGAGAAGGAAGATGAGTTTGACTTTGTGCTGTGGAAGCCTAAGAAGGACGGCGAGCCTTACTGGGAGTCTCCCTGGTGCAATGGTCGTCCCGGCTGGCACATCGAGTGCTCTGTTATGTCCAAGAAGTATCTGGGCGACCAGATCGACATTCACGCAGGTGGCGAGGACCTGGTATTCCCTCACCATGAGAATGAGATCGCTCAGAGTGAGGCTGCCAATGGCAAGGAATTTGCCCGCTACTGGATGCACAATGCATTCCTGAATATTGACAATAAGAAGATGTCTAAGTCTGCCGGCAACTTCTTTACCGTTCGTGATATCGCTGAGAAGTATGATCTGCAGGTACTGCGTTTCTTCATGCTGAGCGCTCACTACAGAAGTCCCCTGAACTTTAGTGCCGAGCTGATGGATGCGGCCAAGAATGGTCTGGAGCGTATCGTGACAAGCGTAGATCGTCTGAACGGTTTTGAGAAGGTGGCCGCTGAGGCTCCTATGACCGAGGCTGAGGCTGAGAACTGGAAGACCGTAGAAAGCCTGATCGCTAAGTACGAGGCAGCAATGGAAGACGACTTCAACACTGCCGACGCTATCTCTGCCGTATTTGAGATGGTAAAGCTGGCCAACTCCACCAGCAGTGCTGAGTCTTCCAAGACTTACCTGACTGCAGTGAAGGAAGAGATCCAGCGTCTGTGCGACATCCTGGGTATCATCACCGAAAAGAAGGAAGAGCTGCTGGATGCTGATATTGAGGACATGATCGCCAAGCGTCAGCAGGCCAGAAAGGATCGCAACTTTGCACTGGCTGACCAGATCCGCAAGGAACTGGCCGACAAGGGCATCCTGTTGGAGGATACTAGAGAGGGCGTTAAGTGGAAGAGAGCGTAAGAATGACAGAAAATGCCACTCAGCCTCAGACTTTGCAGGAACTGGCTCAATACGCATTTCAGACGTTGCAGATGCCGGATTATGATGTGCGTGCTTACTCCCCATTGACCCTGGCTTTTCTGGGTGATGCGGTGTATGAGCTGGTCATCCGTACCATGGTGGTGACCAAGGCCAATACCAATCCCAATCAGCTCAACAAGCAGAGCAGTGCATTGGTAAAGGCAGCCACCCAGGCAGAGATGATGCATGTGATCCTGGAACAGCTGACCGACGAAGAAATGGCTGTTTATAAGAGAGGCCGCAATGCCCACTCTGCCACCAAGGCAAAAAATGCTACGGTGGTAGACTATCGTGTGGCTACCGGTTTTGAGGCATTGATGGGCTACCTGTATCTGCAGGGCAAGTTGACCCGCATCATGGATTTGGTGCAGATCGGTTTGGAAGGAAGGAAAACGATATGAGATACGAAGAATTTACTATAGAAGGTCGTAATGCAGTGCTGGAAGCATTCCGCTCCGGCAAGACCATCGATCGTCTGTTTATCCTGGATGGCTGCAAGGATGGTCCCGTGCAGACTATCGTGCGCGAAGCCAGAAAAGGTGACACTATCATTACTTTTGTAAAGAAAGAACGTTTGGATCAGATGTCTGAGACTGGCAAGCATCAGGGTGTTATCGCCTATGCTGCCGCCTATGAGTATGCTCAGGTAGAGGATATGCTGGCTTTGGCCAGAGAAAAGGGAGAGGATCCCTTCCTGTTTATTCTGGACGGCATCGAAGATCCTCACAACCTGGGTGCCATTATCCGTACTGCCAACCTGGCCGGTGCTCATGGTGTTATCATTCCGAAGCGTCGCGCGGTAGGTCTGACGGCTACGGTAGCCCGCACCTCTGCCGGTGCCCTGAGCTACACTCCCGTAGCCAAGGTGACCAACATTTCTGCCACCATCGAAGACCTGAAAAAAGAAGGTCTGTGGTTTGCCTGTGCCGATATGAATGGTGAGGTAATGTACCGTTGCAATTTAAAGGGCCCCATCGGTCTGGTTATCGGTAACGAGGGCGAAGGAGTGAGCCGTCTGGTGCGCGAAAAGTGCGATATGGTAGCCACCATTCCTATGAAGGGCGATATCGACTCTTTGAATGCTTCTGTAGCAGCTGGTGTACTGGCTTTTGAAGTAGTGCGTCAGAGAATGAACTAAATAAAGAAAAGCAAGTCGCGCAATCCGGGAGAGATTCTCGGGTTGCGTTCTTGCGTTTTGCGAGAAAATTCGCTACAATAGAGACACAAAACGAGATAGAAACACCTGATGCACCGTGACGCTATCGCTATGGAGACAGATTCATTGAGGAGGACATCGATGGAGAAGAAAAATATGGGCGCTTTTTTGACAGCACTTCGCAGGGAGAAAGGCTGGACACAAAAAGAATTGGCAGAACTGCTCCATGTCTCAGATAAGACGGTGAGCCGTTGGGAGCGGGATGAGAGTGTGCCGGATCTGTTTTTGGTGCCTGATATTGCGCAACTGTATGGGATCACCAGCGATGAGTTGATTCGAGGTGAGAGAAAGAAAGTAACGGAAGCGGAATCGAAAACAGAATCGAAAACAGAACCAGAAGCAAAATGCCCATGGAATGATTCGTCCTATCGAGAAAAAATATGGATACGATATCAAGTCCGTTTTGTGTTCGACTGTGTCTTGATGGCAATCGGGGGAATCGCGGTATCGACTTTGCATTCATTGGAGTCGTATTTTACGAAGATCGGATATGCGATAGATGCAATCGGTTTTGTCATCAGTTTGATTGTGATAGCACGGCAGATTTTTCATGTAGGAAAATTGTTGGAAGAATGGATGCAGATTACAGATACAGATATTTTATGGAGACAGTTTTGTAGAAAGATAATCTTTCGGGCAGAGGGATTGATCAGTACGGGTATTTGTATAGTGGTTGGTGTTGCCATTCATACATTGGATATGGCGGATGGTTCGGGTTCATTTTTTGGGATAGTGGGTCCATTTGGGGAAGGCCTAGTTTTAGGGGGAGTTGTATGTATCTTTGCAGTAGCCTACATTAATGCACAGTTAAAAAAGCGGGGAATCATCCCCAGCTGGGAAGATGAAGTGAAACAAGTTAAAAATGGAGAGAACACAAAATGAGACGAGACATACGCATAGAAGAACTGCAAAAATTATATACCTGTCATGATATGGCCAAGGCCGACTGTGGAGGATGTCATGGTTGCTCAGCCTGCTGTCAGGGCATGGGAAATTCTGTGACATTGGATCCCTATGATATGTATCAGCTGCAGCGTGGTCTGGGGGTCAGCCCTCAGGCGTTGATGTCCCAGGGCGTTATCGAGATGAGTTTGGCCGACGGTCTGGTTCTACCCAATCTTTCCATGACAGGGGAGAAGGAGCAGTGCGTTTTCCTCAATGAAGAGGGGCGCTGTCGCATCCATAGTTTCCGTCCTGGACTGTGCCGTTTGTTTCCTTTGGGACGTGTCTATGACGAAGAAGGTTTCAAATATTATGTGCAGTTGTATGAGTGCCCTAAGCTGGTAAAGACTAAAGTAAAGATCGATAAGTGGCTGGGGATCCCGGATATCAAAAAGTACGAGGAGTTTGTGTTGGCCTGGCATTGGCTTCAGAAATGGTGTCAGGAGTTGATCGAGCAGGCACCGGATATGGTGAGAGAGGATGCTCGCAAGAAGGTCGCTACCAGTCTGTTGTCCATCTTTTATATGACTCCTTACGATGGGAAAGTTAGCTTTTACGAACAGTTTATGGCAAGAAGAGATATGTTTGTAAGACAGATCCGGTAGAGAGGCCAGATATGACAGGCGCTTGTTTTTGTGGTCTGAAAGGTGCTTTGTCATCATATGATAAAAGGAGTATCTGGATCAAGGGAGTATGTGCCTGTGTTGGATCATCTGCAAAATGGATTCCTTTACATACTGGATCAACTGAATATGATTTTGTGGGAATGGCCCTGCATGCTGGTTTGTTTTCTGGCAGCAGGGCTTTACTTTTCTGTTCGGACGGGCTGGTTTCAGTTTCGAAGGATGAGAATGTGGTTGAGAAAGACTGGGGGAGAGTTGATACAGCCAGAAACGGAAGATGAACAGGCTTTAAGAAGCGATTCGAAACGTGTTGGAATCTCTCAGCGTCAATCCATTTGCACTGCACTGGCGGCTACCGTGGGGACCGGTAATATTGTGGGAGTAGCTACTGCTATCGTCGCAGGTGGACCGGGAGCGGTGTTTTGGATGTGGATCAGTGCATTTTTAGGGATGATGACTGGGTTTACAGAAAAAGTGCTGGGGATATTATACCGGAAAAAAGGAGAAGATGGTCAGTATCAGGGCGGCCCCATGACATATATGGAGGATGGACTTCAGGCCAAATGGCTGGCAGTGTGCTATGCTTTTTTGTGTATGGTGGCCTCCTTTGGTGTGGGGAATATGACCCAGATCCAGGCTATGGCCTCTGGTCTGGATTTGGCATTTGGTGTTCCTGCCTGGATCACCGGTATGGTAACAGCGGCCGTATTGGCGATGATACTGGTAGGGGGGATACGTCGAATCAGCGCCTTTACAGAGCGTTTGGTTCCGTTTATGGTGGCCCTGTATATGGGAAGTGCTGCTACTGTGTTGATCAGCCAGGCACACCAGATTCCAGAGGCATTGCGATTGATCCTGCGAGAGGCCTTCCGACTGCGGCCGGCCCTCAGTGGGATGGCAGGTTATGGGATCGCCAAAGCTCTGAGGATCGGTGTGGCCAGAGGGACTTTTACTCACGAGGCGGGGGTAGGATCTTCTGTTTTTGCTCATAGCGCTGCCGATACCAGTGAACCGGTGCTGCAAGGGATGTGGGGCATTTTTGAAGTGTTTGTGGATACTATTGTGGTGTGCACTGTGACGGCGTTGGTGATTTTAACGACCGGTCTGGCAGAGGCGGGAACGGTGATGACACCGGAAGGCATGGTTCTGGGAGGCGCTGGCATGAATGGAATCGCTTCGGATGGTGCAACACTGACCATGGTATGTTTTCAACGATTCTTTCCCTGGGGGCGGCAACTGATCGCGGTGTGTCTGACTTTGTTTGGGCTGGGAAGTTTGATCGGCTGGTCTTATTATGGAGAACGGTCTGCCGATTACCTTTTTGGCTCCGGCGGTGTATTGATATACAAATTGATCTACGTGCTGATGGTGACGGTGGGATCGGTGGCTTCTCTACAGATGGTATGGAAACTGGCTGATGTATGCAACGGTCTTATGGCGTTGCCCAATTTGGCAGCAGTGTTTTTGCTGCGAGGGCAGGTGATAGAAGAATTGAAAAGATACGAGAAGAAACACAGATAATATGTGGTTTCAAAAAGAAAAATCGCTTTCCCACAGTTCTTCCAAGGTGTATACTAGAGGAAGAAACCCGGAGGTGTCTAGAAAGGGAGGAATGAGTTTATGAGAATTGCAGTTACAAAGGGGGAAGATCTCCTCGGTACATTGCAAAAACGGAATATTCATATTTCTGCCTTTTGTGGTGGTAAAGAAAAGTGTGGCAAGTGCAAGGTGCGCCTGATATCCGGTGTTCTTCCTGTTACGGATGTGGAGCGTCGTTTGCTGACAAAGGAGGAATTGGCAGCAGGGGTCCGTTTGGCGTGTTGTCATAAAAAATGTGAATCAGATGTGTTGATACAGGTGGAAGATGTTTCTGACGCGGTAATCCTGGGAGCAGAACAGGAGCAGTACGTGACAAGTCGTCCTGAGGATGGATTGGGAATTGCCGTGGATATTGGTACTACCACGTTGGCTATGGCGGTGATCGATCTGCGAGATGGTCACTGTGTTTCTGAGACAAAAGTGATGAATCCACAGAGGATCTACGGCGCAGATGTGATCAATCGTATTGAGGCCTGTCAGAAATATGGCGTCGACAAACTTCAGGGCATGGTACTGCAGGAAGTGGGGAAGGTGATCCGACAGGTTTTGTCCACTGGCCAAAAGATCAGTCGCATGGTGGTCTGTGGAAACAGCATCATGGAACATATTTTTCTGGGGATGGATCCCAGGAAACTTAGTGAGTATCCTTATGTCTGTGAATGGGAAGAGACACAGAGGATCGACAGTCGGGAATTGTTCGGGGAGTTGATGGAGAACATCCCATCTTTTCCTGTGATCGTAATGCCCAATATTGCCGCCTTTGTGGGTGGTGATGTGGTGGCAGGAGTGACCTACACGGAACTGGACCGACGGGACAAGATCATGTTGATCGATTTGGGCACCAATGGTGAGATGGCTTTAAGCCATGAGGGCGTGATTTATACTACTTCTACTGCGGCAGGACCGGCTTTTGAAGGAGGCAATATGGTATGTGGTGTGGCCAGTGTTCCCGGAGCCATCTGTCGGATCCAGATCGATGACGAAGAAGTTCAATATCAAATCTTGGGGACTTCTTCGAATGCCGGCAACTATCGATATGGAATGGCAGATAAAGTTTATCCCATAGGAATTTGCGGCAGCGGCTATATTGAGGGGATCAGTGAACTTATAACCCATGGGATGATAGATGAGACCGGATATATGGAGCAGGATGTAGAGGTTGAAGGGGAGATTCATATTGTTCCGGCGGATATACGTAATTTTCAGTTGGCCAAATCCGCGATACGCTCCGGAATCAATATTTTGTGTCAAAGAGCGGGAGTTTCCTTTGAGGAGATCAAAGAGATCTATATATCCGGAGGATTTGGAAAGTCCGCTAATCTGGCAGCATTGATCAATCTGAAAATCATTCCCAAAGAATTCGCGACGAAGACCCGTCTGTTGGGGAATACAGCTTTGGAGGGTGCTATTCATGTGTTGCTGCAGAATGACGATACACGGTTATCTACAATCAAAGCCAGAAGTATTTATATAGATCTGGCCAATGATCCTGATTTTCCAAAAGAGTATGTGAAAAATATGTATTTTTGATGAATGTTATAAAAACAGTCGTCTCTGACACGGACAAAAGATTCTTTTGTTATGTTAGGGACGGCTGTTTTTATATTGCAAAAGATGTTTCGTGTAAAGGAAAATGTGTCACATAGATATCCTGGAAGATTTATATTTCTCAGTCATAAATCCGGCTCCTGTCCATATATTGTGTTATAGGCCTGAGGAATGGTCAGGAGGGAGGGCAGAGTATATGGGCAGGCAAGAAGAGATCTTGCGGGTGTTGGCGCCTGGATTGAGGGCGGCGCTTCGCACGATGTCTTCCTGTTGGGATGAAGTGGAAGAGATCCGTTTGCGTGTAGGACAGCCATTGGCAGTGACCAGGTATGGCAGGTCTGTGTTTGTAGAAGAGCAGGGAGGCCATCCGGTTACTATGGAGGAAATCCGGGATACCGTGAATTTGCTCAGCAGTTACTCCCGGTATGCGTTTGAGGACAAGATCCGCCAGGGATTTTTGACTATCCAGGGAGGTCATCGTGTGGGACTGGCAGGCAGGGTGATATTAGAACAAACTGCTGATGGAGGAATGGTCAAAACCATTTCTCCCATTACATTTTTAAATATCCGCATTGCCAGACAGATGATCGGATGTGCGGATCAGGTACTGCCACTACTTTGGGAAAGAGATGCGTTTTATGACACGTTGCTGATCTCACCACCCGGCATGGGAAAGACCACTTTGCTGAGGGATTTGATTCGATTGGTGTCGTATCAGGGGATGACGGTTGGTGTGGTGGACGAGCGTTCAGAATTGGCAGCTTGCTATCAGGGAATCCCACAAAATGACTTGGGACCCAGGACCGATGTTCTGGACGGATGTCTCAAGGCAGAGGGATTGATGATGATGGTGCGAACCATGGCCCCACAGATCCTGGCAGTAGATGAGGTGGGAAGTGAAGCGGATCATCATGCGCTGGAATATGCCATGCATTGTGGTTGTCGGCTCCTGGTCACAGCTCATGGAAGCAGTTGGGAGGAGGCGCTGCAGCGTCCATGTCTGGGCCGTTGGTTAGAGGAAGGGCGATTTGGCCGTTACGTATTGATCGAAAAAAGGATCCTGGGTAAGAATAGGATGTTTCGATATCAAGTGTGTGATCAAAAAGGGAAAATCATAGCATCAGTGCAAAGCAACAACGAATAAGGAGGATGGCTGATGCATGCTCAGTTAAAATGGATAGGAATGGTGTTGATCGTAGCGTCCTGCAGTGGATTAGGTGTCCAGTTGGCGCATCTATGTGTGGAGAGGATCCGTCAATGTCGTCAGGTGGAGCAGTGTTTGCAGCGATTGTTGGGGGAGATACGTTTTCACCAGTTACCCCTGGAGGCGGCATTGCTTGAAACGGGAAAAGCCTTGGGAAATCAGGGATTTGCAGATTTTTTTATCCGGTTGAGTCGGCGATTGACAGGTATTTGTGATAGTGGAGAACAACAGGCAGATGAGGATGTCACGTTGGTCGCTCTGTGGCAGGAAGAACTGGATCGTTATTTGGAAGGTAGTCTGTTGCAGGAGGAGCAGGAGTTGCTGCTACGATTGGGACAAGAACTGGGAACTCTGGATCTGGAAGAACAGGTCCGTTCGTTACAGCATTGCCTGGATCAATGGCGTCAACATATAGAAGGACTGCAGAGGAAGGTGGAGTCCCATGGACGTCTGTATCGTGGTATAGGAGTGTCAGTAGGGGTGTTTTTAGCGATTTTATTGTTGTAAAGGGAGAATTGTATGACCATCAGTTTGATTTTTAAAATCGCTGCCGTGGGGATCCTGGTATCGGTGCTATGTCAGATTTTAAAGCATAGCGGCAGAGAAGAACAGGCTTTTCTAACCAGTCTGGCCGGGCTTTTGCTGGTATTGTACTGGGTGGTCCCCTACATTTATGAGTTGTTTGAAACGATCCAAAATCTGTTTGCGCTGTGAAAGGAGTCGAATCATGGAAGTGATGACGGTAGGGATCCTGGGGATAGCAGCCGTACTGTTGGCGACCCAATTGAAGTCGGTCCGTTCTGAGTACGGGACATACTTGATCCTGGCAGCAGGAATATTGATCGCTTTTTACACCGTGAGTCGCTGGGGAACAGTGTTACAGATGCTGAAACAGTGTACGGAGTGGCTGCCGGTAGATAGGGTCTATGTATCTACATTGCTGAAAATGATCGGTATTGCCTATACGATCCAGTTGTGTGCCGGACTTTGCAAGGATGCAGGATACAGTGCGATCGCTGGTCAAATCGAAACTTTTGGAAAGTTGACGATCTTATCGCTGAGTCTCCCGGTGGTGTTGGCATTGTTGGATACTGTGCATGTGTTTTTGCAGGAAGGGCTATGAGAACGAAGAGATATTTTGCTGGGATCATATGCTGGTTGCTCCTGTTGCTCTTTGGAAATCCACAAATCGGTCTGGCGACAGAATATGTTTCCCAGGAACTGCCCGACTGGCAAGAAGAGTTGGATGAATATGACTTTACGCAGTTGGAGAAGGTCATTCGGGAATTATTGCCTGATGACGGCCTGACGTTTCGTCAGATAACAGAACAGTTACTGGCGGGAGATATGACCGCATTTTGTCAGGAGATGGGGGAGTATGCAAAACAGATCCTGTGGGGGCAGATGGTTCAGGGACGCCAGACGGCCTGGCAGGTTTTATTGCTGGCAGTGGCGGGAGCCGTTTTCACGAATTTGGCCAGGGCATTTCCGGATAGCGGTGTGTCTCAGAGTGGATTTTATGTGATGTATATGCTGCTGGCAGTGTTGTTGCTGTCGATATTTTCTTCGGCGGTGGTCATCGCTGTAGAAGCATTGACTGCCATGGGACGGTTAATGAGTGCCTTTCTTCCCGTGTTTTTCCTGATAGTGGCAGTGCAAGGGCAGTTGACGGCAGCGGCTATGTATGAATGCTCGCTGCTTTTGCTGCGGGGGATTCAGTGGCTGTACTGTCGAGTGATCACGTCAGGAATCAGAATCTGGGTATTACTTAGGATAATAGAAGGGATCTTTGCAGAGGACATGCTGACACATTTGACCGAAATGCTTGGAAAAGGGTTAAAAATGCTGGCAAAGACCGGATTCGGAGCGGCAGTGGGTTTTCAAACCATACAGTCACTGCTCCTTCCATATTTGGACGTGGTGAAGGGCGGCATGTTGGTACGGATGGCGGGGGCTATTCCGGGTGTGGGAAACAGTATACGATCGGTGGCTCAGATGGCGCTGGGAACCGCGGCATTGATCCGCAACAGTATCGGTATGGCAGGGGTGGTAGTTTTGGTAGCAGTATCTGCAGGCCCCTTGATCCAACTTTGTGTTATGGGGATCCTGTATCATGGCCTGGCGGCACTCTTACAGCCTGTATCGGACAAGCGCGTGGTAGGCGCTGTAGCTGCGGTAGGAGACGGTTGCCTGTTGTTGATGAAAGTATATGGTCTGGGGGTATTGCTGTTGGGGATTTTTATTGGAATTGCCTGTGCCTGTTTTGGACAGGTAGGATGATATATGGGTGACTGGATCTATGGAATCGTGGCAGTAATGCTTTTTGGTACGGTGATCTTACAGGTGATGCCGGAGGGGACATATCAGAAATATGTGCGTTTATTTTTGGGAGTGTTATTGATGATGACGGTGATCGAGCCTTTGGGGTCCTGGTTTGGCTTGGGGGAAGAAATTCGGTTGTCTTTTGAACAGAGGATCCTGTCGTCCTGGGCAGAGGTGACTTCTTTTGAACAAACAGGAAAGAATGAAAGATGGCAGGAGCCGGATCACTGGGACGCTATGATGAAGGAACAGTTGGACCAGAAACAGGAGCGTTGGGTGAGGCAAATGCTGGAGTCTACCGCTCAGGAGTATGGATATATGTATTTGGACCACCAGGTGCAGTGGAATGAGAAAGGCGACTGGCCGGAGAGGCTGACAATGTGGGTGGAGATGGGGGCAGGCAGATCGGATCAGGACGTCAGAAACACAGAGATTTTGTTGGTGGACCCCATCGTTTCTGTCAATGGAAGAAATTATGATGTGAAAAGTGATCTGGAAGAAGAGGTCTATTATGAACCTTCAGAGCTGCGACCGCTTCATCAGGCATTACAGGTGATCTGGCAGTTAGAGGAAGAACAGATCGTACTGTATCGGCAGCGTTGAAAGGAGGATAGAAATAGGAGGATCGTCTATGAAGAATACCATACGATCGTGGAAGAAACTCTGGAGTGATCTGGGAACCAGACGGTGGATCTTTCTGTTTTTTGTGGGAGTACTGTTAGTGGTGGTCGCGGTGCCTGTGGGAGAGGGGGCGGATCATGGACAGATCGATCGGACGGAAACGAAAGAAACGAATGAGAGCGACATACAGAGTGCATATCATCTGCAGGATTCGCATAATGTTCAGACGATGGCAAACATCTATGAGGCAGAAGTGGAAGCCCGACTCACCATGTTTTTAAAACAGATCGAGGGAGCAGGGGAAGTAAAGGTCATGGTGACGGTCAGTCGGTCATCGGAACTGATTTTGCAGAGTGATACCTCAAGGGAGGAAAGTATTATCCAAGAGACTGATTCGCAGGGAGGAACCAGGGATAATAGTCAGAGACGAGAGGACAGTCAAACGGTACTTACCGGTGGTAGTGGTGGTTCTCAACCTTATGTGGTGGGTGAGATCA
>JAFYLG010000130.1 GCA_017537225.1 Lachnospiraceae bacterium | reverse complement strand
GCAGGGGAGGAGGAGTATGCCAAAACCTTCCGACAGAAGGTGCTGCATATGAATCCGGCAGAGATCATGGACATCGTCAGCAGTCCATACCAGCCGCCCTTTGGTCAGGCTGTGACAGAAAAAGAGATCGAAGACTCTCAGACAGATACCTGCATCTATGTGGTAGCCAGACAGGCAGGAGAAGGCGCAGATAAGCGGTTGGATCGCTGGGAGTATGCCCTGACGAAACAGGAACAGGATAATATTGCGCTGTGTGCATCTCACTATAAGAAAATGATCGTGGTCATCAATGTGGGATCAGCCTTTGATATGAGCTTTTATGACCAGATCCCCGGCATCGGAGCAGTGATCTTTTTTGCCCAGCAGGGAACCATGGGAGGTGTGGCCCTGGCAGATCTGATCACGGGAAAAGAGAATTTTTCCGGTAAGCTGGCAGATACCTGGGCCAAACGGTATGAAGATATTCCTTTTGCCATGGAATACAGCTACCTTAACGGCAACGTGGCAGAGGAGTATTATAAAGAGGGCATCTACGTAGGCTACCGGTATTTTGACAGCTTTGGTGTGAAACCCCGTTATCCCTTTGGCTATGGTTTGAGTTATACAGATTTTACTATCGATGTGAAGAGTCTTTGGATCGAGGAGACCCAGGTGTTCCTCCAGGTGGAAGTGACCAATGTGGGCCGCACCTATGCAGGACGACAGGTGGTGCAGATCTATGCTAGCTGTCCTCGGACAGGGCTTCATAAGGAGTACCAGCGTCTGGCAACCTTTGCCAAGACAGAACCGCTGATGCCGGGCGAGTCCGAGATGCTGTTTTTGTGTGTGGAGATGGAGGGACTGGCCAGTTATCGAGAGGCAGACGGAACCATGGTCCTGGAAGCTGGTGACTATGTGGTTCGTGTGGGCGAAAACAGCCGTCAGACACAGGCTTGTGGTATCCTGCGTCTGGAAGAAGAGGTGATCACAGAGCAGATGCGCCACGTGTGCAAGCGCCATGAGCCGGTAGAGGAGATCATTCCTTCCGGCCAGGATGCTATGGATGTCTGGAAAGACATAGAAGATTCTGACGAACTGCCTGTACTTTTGTTGGATCCGGAGGATTTTGTCTGTCGTGTGCATATGTATGGTGTTCAGAAAAACACACTGTTACCTGCAGTGAAAAAGCTTCTGGATGGATTGACGCTGGAAGAACAGGTGGCTCTGACAGTAGGAACGGGCCTGGGCAGCGGTAAGTATTTCCATGCCCCCGGATCGGCAGGAGCTACGACTGGCAAGCTGCTGCATAAAGGCATTCCCAATGTATCTCTGGCAGATGGCCCTGCCGGACTGCGTCTGCAGCAGCGGACCGCAATTTTAAAAAATGGTAAGTTGAAGGCAGTGGATCCATATCTGTCGCTGATGAAATATATTCCTGACAAGTTAAAGGGAGCGATTCTGGCGGATCCGGACAAACATCCCATTCTCTATCAGTTTGCCACGGCGTTTCCTGTAGGCTTGGCACTGGCACAGACCTGGAATATCCAGCTGGTAGAGAAGGTGGGCGATGCGGTTGGAAAAGAGATGGAAGCCTATGGTGTGACCTACTGGCTGGCTCCGGGTATGAATATCCATCGCAACCCTCTGTGTGGACGTAATTTTGAATATTACTCGGAGGATCCGTTGTTGTCCGGTCAGCTGGCAGCTGCCATGACCCGTGGTGTTCAGAGCCATCGTGGCTGTTATGTGACCCTGAAGCATTACTGCTGCAACAATCAGGAGGACAACCGCAACAAGACCAATGCTAACATCAGTGAACGTGCTCTGCGTGAGATCTATCTGCGGGGATTTGAGATCGCTGTACGACAGGCTCAGCCCGGCGCTGTGATGACCAGTTATAACAAGGTCAATGGTACCTATGTGAATAACAGCCGTGAACTGGTCACCGATGTGCTGCGTGGTGAATGGGGCTTTGACGGTGTGGTGATGACCGACTGGTTTGCTACCGGCAGAGGATTGGGCAGTCATGCGTTGTGTATCGCTGCCGGCAATGATCTGATCATGCCTGGTACGCTTGCTGCAGAAAAGGAGATCCTGCGGGCAGTGAAAGAAGGTATTATCGCCCGGGCACAGGTCAGAGAATGTGCTTCCCATGTGCTTCAGGGAATCCTATCTAGCCGTATCTATCAAGGATATCTCCGGGAACAGAAGAACGCTTTAAAAAAGTAAAGCGTTAGCGTAAAAAACTGTTGCAATTTTCCAGCACCTCGTGTATGATAATAAGAAATTGCTGCGATATCCGTGTCAGACCGAAAAAAACGATACAGATTGCAGGATTTTTATAATGGTTTGCAAATGAGACAAATCAGGAAAGCGAGTGTTTGTCTTTGCATAGAATAGACACCAAATTAGGAGGGTACATCATGTCGGAACTGGAAAGAATGAGTTTGGAAGCGATTGGCGAATTTGAAGATTTGAAGAAAGACATGAAGGAGCTGGAGGAAGAACTGATGCAGAGTCATTGCATCGACCCTAACCTCTATGTAGAATACGATGTAAAACGCGGTTTGCGTGACTCTGCCGGTAAGGGCGTTTTGACAGGCCTGACAGAGATCTCTGACGTAAATGGTTATGAACTGGTGGGCGGTCGCCGCATTCCCTGCGAGGGCAAGCTGTACTACCAGGGAGTAAATATCATCGAGATCATTCAGGGCATGGATGGTCGCAGATTTGGATTTGAGGAAACGATCTACCTGCTGCTGTTTGGTCATATGCCCAATGAAAAGCAACTGGAACGTTTTATCAAGGTGATCCACGACATGGAGTCTCTCAGCGGCCGTTTCGTCCGCGACGTTGTTATGAAGGCATCCAGTGAGAATATCATGAATGCCCTGCAGCGTAGTGTTCTGTCTCTGTACACCTATGACGAGGCTGCCGAGGATATTTCTGTGGGTAATGTACTGCGTCAGAGTATGGAACTGATCGCTAAGCTGCCGGTGCTGGCTGTGTATTCTTATCATGCGTATCGCCATTTCCGCAAGGATGATATGCTGTTGATCCGCAACCCTCAGAAAGAACTGTCCATGGCAGAAAATATTCTGGCTATGCTGCGCCCTGATGGCAAGTTTACCGAGCTGGAGGCCAAGGTGCTGGATGTGGCTCTGATCCTGCATGCGGAGCACGGCGGTGGTAACAACTCCACCTTTACTACCCACGTAGTAACTTCCTCTGGTACCGATACCTATTCTTCTACCGCAGCATCCATCGGCTCCTTAAAAGGACCTCGCCACGGTGGTGCCAACCTGAAGGTGGAAAATATGTTTGCCGATATCAAGGCCAATGTAGAAAACTGGGAAGACGAAGACGAACTGGCTGAGTACCTGCGTAAGATCCTGCGCAAGGAAGCGTTTGACAAGTCTGGTCTGATCTATGGTATGGGCCATGCAGTATATACTCTGTCCGATCCCCGTGAGCTGATCCTAAAGGAGTATGCTCGTCAGCTGGCGAAGGAAAAAGGGATGGAGAGAGAGTATGCTCTCTATGAGCGCGTCGAGCGTCTGGCAGGAAATCTGGTTATGGAGCAGCGCCAGCTGTTTAAGAATGTCTGTGCCAATGTGGACTTCTACAGCGGTTTTGTATATAGTATGCTGGGTATTCCTCAGGAACTGTTTACTCCCATCTTTGCTATCAGCCGTATGCCCGGTTGGAGCGCTCACCGTCTGGAAGAACTGCGAAATGCCGGCAAGATCATCCGTCCTGCGTATAAATATGTAGGACATCATGTGGAGTATTTGGATCTGGAAGACAGATAATAGAAAAGAGCACCCGCGGGCAAAATTGTGTCAGCGGGTGTTGTGTGTTATGTGAATGTGAAAGGCAAGAGTATGTTAAACGACGACGAGATCCGCCTGCAAAAGCGCTTTGTAGAGCTGGCAGAAAAATCTTATCAGCAGAATATATATTTCTTTACGGACTTTCTGGGGTTGGGTGAGCAGACTCTCTTTCACCAGGTACGTCGTCAGTTTGCTCATGTGCCTTGTACGTTGTTTGGGGGCCATGAGGCCTGTGAACGGGTGATGGTGCGCTTTGGAAGCGTAGATATGATGGGCTATGAAGAAGAGTTTCCCATCCGATGTCTGGAGATCAGACCGGCAGCTCCTAAGTTTGCAGAGACGCTGACACACCGGGATTTTCTGGGGACATTGATGGGGCTGGGCATCGAGCGCAGTGTTCTGGGAGATATCTTTGTGGCAGAGAAGAGCGCCTATGTGTATTGCCAGGATACTATGGTGGATTATATCTGTGACCAGTTGTCCAAGGTAAAACACACCATTGTCTCCTGTCATCCGGTAGAGAGGATCCCTGAGGAGGCTCTGCCACATCTGGTAGAGCGCACAGTAAATGTAGCTTCAGAACGTTTGGACGTGATTCTTGCGGCGGTTTATAACCTGTCCCGCAGTCAGGTGCTGGAGCTGTTTCGTGCAGGCAAGGTCTTTGTAGGGGGACGACTTTATGAAAATAACAGTGGTCAGCCTAAGGAGGGAGAGGTGATCTCTCTGCGAGGGTTTGGACGGTTTATCTATGGTGGAGTGACCTATGAGACCAAGAAGGGGCGCTATATGGTGCGCGTTCAGGAGTATCGATGAGAAGAGAAAACGCAGAAAACCTTGAGTTTTCTGCGTTTTTTGGCACTTTCGCACGAGAAGGTGCAGTGGTTCTTTGTGAATTTCAACCATGACATTTTTGTGGGAAAAGTGGTATACTTTCTATGGATCAAGTGGAAAACGCACGATGACAGATGCGCAGTTTTGTAGAGAGGAGAGACCATGTTCCAGGTCGGAGAAAAGGTTTTGTATGGCACGGCAGGTGCCTGCACGATCACAGAGATTTGTAAAAAATCTTTTGGAGATGCAGGAGAGAAGGAGTACTATGTATTGATCCCCATTCATGATGGTCGTTCTACGTTGTATGTGCCCTGCGCCAATGAAGCACTGGTAGCAAAGCTGAAAAAGCTTTTGTCTCCAGAGGAGATCATGACATTGATCGATTCCATGCCAGATGCAGATTTAGAGTGGATCTCTGATGAGAGAAAGCGTCAGGAGTATTTTAAGACTGCGTTAAAGAATGGAGATCGCCGGGAGATCATGGGCATCGCCAAGTCACTGTACAATCACCGGAAATACGTGCTGTCCCTGGGACGCAAATTGCATAGCTGCGATGATAAGGTCCTTCGTGAGGCGGAGAAACTGCTGTGCGATGAGTTTGCTGTGGTATTAGGAATGAAACCATCGGAAGTCATGCCCTTTATTATTCGCCGTTTGGATGAGCGTATGGTAAAATGAAAATAAGGAGCATATTACTATGTCAAAATCTCCCCTGACTACTTTGTGTTATATCGAAAAAGAGAACCAATATCTAATGATGCATCGCATCAAGAAAAAGGATGATGGCAACCATGACAAGTGGATCGGCATCGGCGGTCATTTTGAATTTGGCGAAAGCCCTGAGGAGTGTCTGTTGCGAGAGGTGCAGGAGGAGACAGGGCTGACCTTGACTCGCTGGCGTTTTCGTGGTCTGGTGACTTTTGTCAGCGGTGACTGGGAAGAGTATATGTGTCTTTATACTGCCGATGAATATGCCGGTGAGATGACCGAATGCAGTGAAGGTCAGTTGGTATGGGTAGACAAGACCCAGATCCCTGCCCTGAATATCTGGGAGGGAGATAAGATCTTTTTACAGTTGTTGGCGCAGGAGCATCCCTTCTTTTCGTTAAAACTGGTCTATGAGGGAGATCAGTTGGTGGAGGCAAAGCTGGACGGAATACCCATGGATCTGACACAGCCTCTGCAATAAAATGTAAAATCAAAAATAATCAATTCCTGACAAGCCTGGTTCATATTGACACACTATACATTCCTTCTTTCTCACATACTAATCCTGCACAGGATAGTGTGTGGAAAGGAGGAATTTTTTATGAAAGAAACTCATTTGGCCATTGCCAGTGTACCGTGTCAGCAGTGGGGGCCATTGTATGACGATGGAAAAGCATTGCGTCAGGGTACCATATTTCAGGAACTGGATCTGCCTTTTTATGTGACGGAAGGGATCACTGAGGGACAGTGCGCTCAAAAGGGGAATTCATCCCAGTTGCTATGCCAGATCCAACAGATCAGCTTTGTGCTGGATGATCTGACACTGTATCTGGACATGCATAGTGAAGATGGTCAGGCTCTGGCCATGTACCAGGAAAAGTTGGCAGTGAGGGATCAGCTGAAGAAAGAATTTGCTCAAAAGTTTCATCCGTTGACGAGGGATTGTGTGGCTTATTGTCAGGGGCAGGCAGGCGTCCATGGAGATCATGCCTTTTGCTGGCAGGATGGACCTATGCCCTGGGAAGGAGTGTGAGAAGAGATGTGGTGTTATGAAAAACGATTGCAGTACCCGGTAAAAATCACCAAGACTTGTCCTAAGACAGCCCAGTTGATCATCAGCCAGTACGGTGGTCCTGATGGTGAGCTGGCGGCATCCATGCGATATCTGGCCCAGCGCTATACCATGCCGGTAAAGGCGGTAGGTGGTCTGCTGACAGACATTGGCACGGAGGAGATCAACCATATGGAGATCATCTGTGCCATGGTCTACCAGTTGACTAAAAACCTGACGCCGGATCAGGTGAAGGCGGCTGGTTTTGATGCCTATTATATTGACCATACCACCGGTCTGTGGCCCCAGGCTGCGGCAGGCGTGCCCTTTACCTCGTTGGAGTTTCAGTCCAAAGGCGATGCCATCACCGACTTGGTGGAAAACCTGGCAGCGGAGCAGAAGGCAAGAACAGTCTATGATAATCTGCTGCGGATCATCACCGATCCTGAGGTTCGGGAACCATTGAAGTTTTTGCGGGCCAGAGAGATCGTTCATTTCCAACGGTTTGGTGAAGCGCTGGAGAAGACTAAGGAACAGTTGGATTCTAAGAACTGCTACTACTTCAATCCGGAGTTTGACAAGCAGTTTTTGAAGACAAGATTGTAGTGAAATTTCCTGAAAAGAATAGGGGAAAAAGAGTCACAGATTAACCAATAGGAGGGAAGGGGATCTGTCCTATGCATTCCGAAAGAAAACGGAGATGGTGGGATGGATCCCTTGTCTGTTGCTAAGGGTTCGGTAAATGTATTCCTGCAAAGATTTAAAAATTCGTTCCTTTTTCACCTTGGCTGTGGTATACTAGATGTGATTTTTATTTTTGCTTACCTGCATAGAAATGAGGATGACGCCATGGCATTTACCCACCTTCATGTCCATACCGAATACAGTTTATTAGACGGCTCCGCCAAGATCAAGGAGCTTGTTGCCCGTGCCAAGGATCTAGGCATGGACAGTCTGGCCATCACCGATCACGGTGTCATGTTTGGTGTCATCGATTTTTACCGTGCGGCTAAAGCGGTGGGCATCAAGCCCATCATCGGCTGTGAGGTCTATGTGGCTCCCGGTTCCCGTTTTGTCAAAGAAGGCGGCAAGACTACCGACGACAGTCGTTACTATCATCTGGTGCTGCTGGCGGAGAACGATACCGGTTACCACAATCTGATGAAGATCGTCTCCAAAGGTTTTGTAGACGGATTTTATTACAAGCCTCGTGTGGATTATGAGATCCTGGAGCAGTATCATGAGGGTATCATTGCTCTCAGTGCCTGCCTGGCCGGCGAGGTATCCCGCAATCTGGCCCGCGGTCTTTATGACAAGGCAGTAGAGGCCGCTCTGCGCTATCAGAATATTTTCGGCAAGGATAATTTCTTTTTGGAGATGCAGGACCACGGCATCGCCGAGCAGAAGACGGTCAATGCCGGTCTCATGCGCATGAGCCGTGAGCTGGGCATCGATCTGGTAGCTACCAATGACATCCATTATATCTTCCCGGAGGATGAGACTCCCCACGATATTCTGCTGTGTATTCAGACCAATAAAAAAGTCACTGATACCGATCGTATGCGCTACGATGGCGGTCAGTATTTTGTAAAATCCGAGGAGGAGATGATCTCCCTCTTCCCTTATGCCAGAGAGGCGCTGGAGAATACCCACAAGATCGCAGAACGCTGCAATGTGGAGATCGAATTTGGCGTGCCTAAGCTGCCAAAATACGATGTGCCGGATGGAAAGACTTCTCAGCAGTACCTGAGAGAGCGCTGCTATCTGGGCCTGGCTCAGAGATATCCTGACGATGACGGGACTCTGCGAGAGCGCCTGGAATACGAGTTGGGTGTTATTGAGAAGATGGGCTATGTGGATTACTTCCTCATCGTATGGGACTTTATTCACCATGCCCGTAGCCAGGGGATCATCGTAGGTCCCGGCCGTGGTTCTGCCGCCGGCAGTATCGTGGCTTATTGCCTGGAGATCACCAATATCGACCCGATTAAGAATAATCTGCTGTTTGAGCGTTTCCTGAATCCGGAGCGCGTATCCATGCCCGATATCGACGTGGACTTCTGCTTCGAACGCCGTCAGGAAGTCATCGACTATGTGGTAGAAAAGTATGGCAAGGACCGGGTGGTGCAGATCGTTACCTTCGGTACCATGGCCGCCAAGGGTGTAGT
>JAFYLG010000129.1 GCA_017537225.1 Lachnospiraceae bacterium | reverse complement strand
TTCAACTGTGGAAATCTTACGTAGACCAGTTTGGGGTGGAGCTGATCTCGCCCACAGGACAGGTAGTACAGCTGACAGAGAGACAGGGGCCGGGGCGATATCGGTTGGGCGGCGCGCAGGTACTGGTCTATTATGGGGAGCCAAAACCGTTTAGTGGGAGCCAGGAGATTTTGATGGATTTTTTGCCAGAGGATACCTATTTGGACAGTGATTTGTGGAAGATTCGCCTGACTCCCAGGCGGATCGTGGAAGGAAAGTATGATCTGTGGCTGCCGGGAGCCTCGGTGCTCAATCGGGGTACACAGTTTTTGCGTCAAAGCCCCCAGGTGACGCTGACTATACCTTCTACTGCTTCCCGCGCCATTACCGTGGGGGCCTACGATGCCAGAAGGCAGGTCTATGCGGACTTTTCGGGAAGGGGATTTTTGCGAAATCTGAACTTGGTCAAGCCGGATCTGGTGGCACCAGGAGTGGATATCCGAGTATTGCGACCGGGCGGCGGTTATGAACGACAGAGTGGCACATCTTTTGCAACCCCTTTTGTCACTGGTGGCGCAGCTCTTCTCATGGAATGGGGAATGGTGAGAGGAAACGACCCTTATCTCTATGGTGAAAAAGTCAAAGCCTATCTACGGCGAGGAGCCAGACCTTTGGGGGCAGGAGGCAGGATGATCCCCGATGAAAGGATCGGGTATGGGACATTGTGCGTGGGGGGAAGTATTCCTGACTGAGGGGGAGGACTTGCGTTTTTTGAGGATGACAGGTATAATTTGGGAAAAAGCTGTGTAAAAAAAGCCATACAGTAATGAATCATACCGTATTGCCCCATGCAGTGATCAACAATAGAAAGAAGAGAAATCAATGGAAAACGCAATGGAAAATCAAGCAACAAAAGAATGGAAACTGACTTCTGGGCGTCCGGTGGACACCTCTGCCCGTCTGCCCAAAGAGATCCGCGTTTATGATATGCTGGATCGTCTGGGCGTGGAGTATGAATACGTGGATCATCCGGCAGCCATGACCATGGAAGACTGTCTGGCGGTGGATCGGATCCTGGATGCGGTGATCTGCAAAAATCTCTTTCTCTGCAATACCCAAAAGACCCGATTCTATCTGCTGATGATGCCGGGAGATAAAAAATTCCGCACCAAGGAATTGTCCGAGCAGATCGGCAGTGCCCGCTTATCTTTTGCACCGGAGGAGTTTATGGAAGAACTTTTGGACATCACTCCTGGCTCTGTCAGTGTTATGGGCCTGATGAATGACCATGACAACCGGGTACAGCTTTTGATGGATGAGGATGTGGTAAAAGGCGAGTACTTTGGCTGCCATCCCTGCATCAATACCAGCAGTCTGCGTTTAAAAATGAGCGATTTGATGGAAAAGATCCTGAAGGAAGTCCATCATGAGCCTATCTTCGTGACATTGGAGTGGTGATGGATCGTTGAGAAGGAATTGTGAATGGAATTGTTAATGGAATTTTGAATCAGGATACAACGGATGTCTTCTTTTTGCGAGTAGATAGGTGAAAGACCTAAAAGGAAGCAAGGAGGTGTGTGGATGGAAGATGAACGCATTGTAGAACTATACTGGAAACGAGATCAAAATGCCATTTCGGAAACCGCCACCAAATACGGCAGTTATTTGCACAGTATTTCTTATAACATATTGTTTGACAGTGAGGATGTGTTAGAGTGCGTGAATGATACCTATCATGATGCCTGGAATTCCATGCCGCCTCACCGCCCAGCCTACCTTTCTACCTTCCTTGGAAAAATCACTCGCCGCATCTCTATTGACCGTGTTCGCAAACATCAGGCGGCCAAGCGTGGCGGCGGAGAAATGCCTCTGGCCCTGGAAGAACTGGAAGATTGTATCGCAGGGACCGGTGATGTGGAAAAAGAATATGACCGACAGGCGCTGATCCATTTGATCAATGGTTTTTTAGGCGAGTTGCCTGACACAGAACGGAGAGTGTTTCTTCGTCGTTACTGGTACATGGATCCCATTTCAGCCATTGCCAGACGATTTGGGTTCTCTCAAAGTAAAGTCACATCCATGCTGCATCGCACCCGAGGAAAACTGAGGGCGCAGCTCAGAGAGGAGGGATATTGATGAAGGCAAATGATCTCTTGGATCTCATGGGAGAAGTGGAGGATGAATATATCCACGACGCCAATATAGATCCTACAGTGAAAACCGCAACACTTCCCAAGCGAATGAGAAAATATGCGGTTATTGCGGCCTGCCTTGCACTGGTAGTGGGCATTGGCAGCTATATCCTTCCTAGGATGGGTGGGACTGCTGGAGGGGGAGCGGCCGGTCATGAGGAAGGCAGTACATTTATGTCTTATGCTGGTCCGGTATTTCCTCTTACTTTGTTGGAAGAAAATCTTATGATTTCTGCCGACAGAGAGATCACCATGGATTTTGCTCCCTGGGTCCCTGTCTGGATCTCCAATGAGGAAGAGGCAGATTCCCGTACTGAACTGACGGAATCAGAACGGCAGGAAGTTTTAGAGAGATACAACGAATGGTTTCCGGAAGGCGGTTACTATCGATCTTCCAATAACATTGTGGTGACCGATTCCTATACGCTTACCAATAAAGATACCGCCGACCAAACCATCCGGGTACTGTACCCCTTTGCGACGGATCTGCATGGGATACAAGAAAATCGTCCGATCCTTACAGTGGAAGGAGAGACACTAAAGACCAAGCTTCATGTGGGCAGTTATGCCGGCAGTTTCCAGGGGGCCTGGGAAAACTGGGCAGAAACTCATGAAAATCCGGGCACTATGAACCTCCAATATTTTGAAAGCTGGGAAGAGTACCAGACGCTGCTGGCAGACGGGACATATCTTCAGAATGCATTGGGTGGGTTTATAGACCTATCCCACATTCCGGTGACAGTCTATGAGTTTACCGAGGATTGGGGGCCGAAGGATGACGATGATGCGGGGATCCCCAATCCAACGATCCGCGTCATGTTTGAACTGGATTATGAGAAAACCAAAGTACTTTCCAACAACTTCCACGGTGGTTACTATGACAGGGAGAATGGTGTCATGGGGAAAAGTTTTTCCATCCGGGAAGAAGGAGAGAGAAACTATGGTGTCCCTTGCCATCTTATTGTGATCGGTGACGATGTAGAGAATCTACAATATGAGGGATATGCGACGGGAGGATGGGATACCGAGGAAACGGTGGAAGCAGGAGTGACCATTACTCGCAGGGAAACCGATCTGGAAGAAGCTCTTCGACAGGCGGCTGGATGCAACTATCAGGATATTTTGGATGTGGGCAATTATTCGGAGGCGCAGTCCGAATATGGTTTTGAATTGTACTACGGTCTGCTGAAAGCACATCTGGTAGAGTATGGTGTTCTTTCTTCTAACGGAATGGAACGCTATGACGATGGAACCATCGAATCTCTGGATGTGGTAGGTGTTAGTCGAGTGTGCTGGGTCGAAGCGGAGATCAACATTGCTGCTGGTGAATGTGTGACCATTCAGGCAACCATGAGGAAGGAGCCTAGCTATGACTTCTATTGTGTTGCTAAGGAAAACAAAAGTGTTAACGGATATGATCTGGTGACGGCCTTGGGAAGTAACCTTCAGATCACTGGTCAGACGGTGCAATTGGAAGATAGAGGGCAGATCGAAATCGTCCGCCAGAATTTCGGTTTTGATCTGGATGGTGGGATCCATCAGGTGGATTTGGACTTGACAGTCCCTCACTACTATCTGGAAGTCAGAGAAAAAGAAGACACAAAATAAGAAATAAAATAAGAATGAGGTGAGGCACGATCGGTTTCTTTGCAGAAGGACTGATCGTGCTTTTTGTTTGTGTGGTAGAGATTTTAACATTCATATTTTGTACACGTTCAGAATACAATAGAAGTAACTATGGGAAATTTGCCTGAATTCCATTGAAGGAAGTTGAAAAATATAGTATAATACAGTATTAGGGAAAGAAGGCTGTGCAAACAGCAAGTAACCAAAGAAAGTAGGTGATCCCATGACCATTCGTGAAGAGTTGGAACAGAGAGAAGTGGAAACATTGAGTCCCTATGCTTCTCTGGCCAAAAACAGCGTTAGAGACCGGGAAGAGACTCCCTGTGATGTGCGAACTGCCTATCAGAGAGACCGTGACCGTATTCTTCACTGCAAGTCGTTCCGCCGTCTGAAACATAAGACCCAGGTCTTTTTGGCACCGGAGGGGGATCACTATCGCACACGTCTGACCCACACCCTGGAGGTGGCTCAGATCGCCCGCACCATTGCCAGAGCCCTGCGTCTCAATGAGGATCTGACCGAGGCCATCGCCTTGGGTCATGATCTGGGGCATACGCCTTTTGGACATGCCGGAGAGGATGCATTGAACAGTCTGTGCAGCGAGGGATTTTCTCACTATCGACAGAGTGTTCGCGTGGTGGAAGTGCTGGAAAAGAAAGGTCGGGGATTGAATCTGACTAAAGAGGTTCGAGATGGTATTTTGAATCATCGTACCTCCGGTAAGCCCGCCACCCTGGAGGGGCAGATCGTCCGTCTGTCGGATAAGATCGCCTATATCAATCACGACATCGACGATGCCATTCGCGCGGGACTTATGACGGAGGAGAGCCTGCCGTCAGAGATGACCGATGTGCTGGGACATTCTGTGCGGGAACGTCTCAATACGCTGATCCACGACGTGATCCACAACAGCATGAATCGCCCGTCCATCATAATGTCTTCCGACATGGAGCGGGCCATGAAATCATTGCGTGTCTATATGTTTGAAAATCTGTATTTGAACCCCCTGCCTAAGAGAGAAGATCACAAGGCCAAGTCTATGCTGGCCGATCTGTTTCACTATTACATGGACAACCCCCAGGAGCTTCCGGAGGAGTACCAGGTGATGATGGCACTGCGGGGAGAGTCTACTGAGCGGGTAGTCTGTGACTATATCGCTGGTATGACCGATATCTATGCCATCGGTCTGTTTGAAGAGTTGTTTGTGCCACAGGCCTGGAAGTGAGGTTATTATGTACTATTCGGATGAATTGGTGGAGGAAGTTCGCACCAGGAATGATATCGTAGATGTGGTAGGACAGTATGTGCGTCTGACCAAAAAGGGCAGCACCTACTTTGGTCTGTGCCCTTTTCATAATGAGAAGACGGGATCTTTTTCTGTGGCACCTAATAAGCAGATGTATTACTGCTTTGGTTGTCATGCCGGTGGCAATGTGATCACCTTTTTGATGGAGTATGAGAACATTACCTTCCCTGAGGCACTGAAGACCCTGGCAGATCGTGCCGGTATCACTCTGCCCCAGAGAGAGGCTACTCCCCAGGAGCGAAGAGAGGCAGATTTGAAGTCTCAGATCCTGGAGATCAACAAGGAAGCCGGTAAATATTTTTACTACCAGATGAAGCATGACAGGGAGCAAAAGGCCTATCGTTATCTGACAGAGCGTGGTCTGTCTGATGAGACTATTCGCAAGTTTGGTCTGGGCTTTTCCAATCCCTATGAGAATGATTTATATAAATATTTAAAGAGTAAAGGCTATAAAGATGAGGTCCTGAAGGAGACCGGTCTGGTCAAGATCGAGGAGCGGGGCAGCTACGATAAGTTCTGGAACCGTGTTATGTTTCCTATCATGGATGTGAATAACCGCATCATCGGTTTTGGTGGTCGTGTCATGGGACAGGGCGAGCCTAAGTATCTAAACTCCCCAGAAACCAAAGTCTTCGATAAAGGTCGCAACCTCTATGGCCTGAACCTGGCCAAGAGTTCCCGTGAGCCTTATATTCTGATCTGTGAGGGTTACATGGACACCATCGCCCTCCATCAGGCCGGATTTACCAATGCGGCCGCCTGTCTGGGTACGGCCATGACCCAGGGACAGGCCAACCTGTTAAAACGATATACCAATCAGGTCATTTTGACTTATGATAGCGATGGGGCCGGCACCAAGGCAGCTCTGCGCGCCATTCCCATTTTAAAATCCGTTGGTTTGACGGTGAAGGTGCTGAATCTGAAGCCGTACAAGGATCCCGATGAATTTATTAAAAATCTGGGAGCCGATGCCTTCCGTGAGAGGATCGCGGAGGCTATGGGCAGCTTTATGTTTGAGGTTGCTCAGATCCACAGTCAATATGATATGAAAGATCCGGAGAGCAAGACCAAGTTCCAACGGTCTGTGGCGGCCAAGCTGTGTACGTTTTCCTCAGAGCTGGAGCGCAACAACTACATGGAGGCCATCTGCGAGCAGTATCGGATTTCCTTTGACGGGATGCGCCAGATGGTGGCAGAGGAAGCTCGTCGTACCGGTCTGACTGCCAGACCTCAGGAGGAGAAGACACCTCAGGAGAGAAAGAAAAAAGACAAGGAAGATGGCATTCGCACTTCACAGAAGCTCTTGCTGACCTGGCTCATCGAGGCACCGCAGCTGTATAGCAAGATCGCCCGGATCTTGTCGCCGGCAGATTTTACCGAGGATCTGTATCGTCGTGTGGCAGAGATGGTGTGGCAGCAGCTGGAGACCGGTTTGGTCAACCCCGGCGGCATCGTCAATCATTTTATAAACGATGCCGAAGAGTACAAAGAAGTGGCAGCCCTGTTTAATACCAAGCTGCGGTCCGGTATGACGAAAGATGAGCAGGAAAAGGCCTTTGAGGAGACGGTACTGCGAGTGAAGCGTAATAGCCTGGATGAGGCCAGCCGCCGTGCCACCGATGTGATGGCCCTGCAGGAGATCATCAAACAGCAGGCTGCACTGCGGGATCTGCATATT